>NZ_JBHZAV010000090.1:0-38031 GCF_042754445.1 Embleya sp. NPDC059213 | reverse complement strand
TGGAACGTGTACTGCGGTCCAAGGTCGACGGTGCGATCAACCTGCACGAACTGACCGCCGACCACGACCTCTCCGCCTTCGTACTCTTCTCCTCCATCGCCGGCGTGCTCGGTGGACCGGCCCAGGCCAACTACGCGGCGGCGAACGCCTTCCTGGATGCACTCGCGACCCACCGGCAGGCCGTCGGCCGGTCGGGTACCTCGCTGGCCTGGGGGTTGTGGGGACAGGCCACCGGGATGACCGGCCATCTCGGTCGGGAGGACCTGAACCGGATGGCGCGCGGCGGGATCCTGCCCTTCTCCGCCGATCTCGGCCTGCGGCTCTTCGACGCCGGCCGGTCGCTGCCGCACGCGCTGCTGGTGCCGCTGCGGCTGGATTCGGCCGCGCTGCGCACCCTCGCCGGGACGGGTGCCCTGCCGGGCGTGTTCGGCGGCCTGGTGCGCGGCCCGGCCCGACGGGTCGCGGTGGGCGAAGGGGACCCGGACGGGTCGGCCTGGCAGCGGCGTATCGCGGCCCTGGACCCGGTCGAGCGCACACGGGTGTTGCTGGAACTGGTCCGTACGCACGTCGCCGCGGTGCTCGGCCACGGCGACCCGACGGCCGTCGCCGCCGATCGTGGGTTCAAGGACCTCGGCTTCGACTCGTTGACCGCGGTCGAGCTGCGCAATCGGCTCACTGCCGACACCGGGCTGCGATTGCCCGCCACCCTGGTCTTCGACCACCCCACGCCGGCCGTGCTGGCTCGGCATCTCGGTACCGAACTGCCGGGCGCGCAGCCGGTCGTGGTCGCTGCGGCGAACCCGACGCCGGCGGCCGGCGCCGACGACCCGATCGCGATCGTCGGCATGGCCTGCCGCTTCCCCGGGGACGTGCGCTCCGCCGACGACCTGTGGCGCCTGGTCGCGCGGGGCGGGGACGCGATCTCCGAATTCCCCGCCAACCGCGGCTGGGACCTGGCCGGCCTGTTCCACTCGAACCCCGAGCATCCGGGGACCAGTTACGCCCGGGCCGGCGGCTTCCTGCACGACGCGGACCGGTTCGACGCCGAACTGTTCGGCATCAACCACCGCGAGGCGCTCGCGATGGACCCGCAACAACGACTGCTGTTGGAGACGTCCTGGGAAGCCCTCGAACACGCCGGCCTCGCGCCCGACGCCCTCGGCGGCAGCCGGACCGGGGTGTACACGGGACTGGTCGCGCAGGGCTACGCGGGCAGGCTGGACCGCGCCCCGGAGGAACTGGAGGGCTATCTGGGCACGGGCAACACGCCGAGTGTCGGCTCCGGCCGGGTCGCCTACAGCTTCGGGTTCGAGGGGCCGGCGGTCACCGTCGACACCGCGTGCTCCTCGTCGCTCGTCGCCCTGCACCTGGCGGTGCAGGCGTTGCGTGCCGGGGAATGCACGATGGCCCTGGCCGGCGGGGTGACCGTGATGTCGGAACCGGGACTGTTCGTCGAGTTCAGTCGGCAGCGCGGCCTGGCCGCGGACGGCCGTTGCAAGGCGTTCTCGGCGGAGGCCGACGGCTTCGGTCCGGCCGAGGGCGTCGGGGTCCTGGTGGTGGAACGCCTGTCCGACGCCGTACGCAACGGCCGACGGGTCCTTGCCGTGGTCCGCGGCTCCGCGGTGAATCAGGACGGTGCGAGCAACGGGCTGACCGCGCCGAACGGTCCCTCGCAGCAGCGGGTCATCCGGCAGGCGCTGGCGGTTGCCGGCCTGTCGGCCGCCGAGGTCGACGCGGTCGAGGCGCACGGGACGGGCACCGCGCTCGGCGACCCGATCGAGGCGCAGGCGCTGATCGCGACCTACGGTCGGGACCGCGACGCGGAACACCCGGTCCACCTGGGCTCGGTGAAGTCGAACATCGGGCACACCCAGGCCGCCGCGGGTGTGGCGGGTGTGATCAAGATGGTCCAGGCGATGCGCGAGGGCGTGTTGCCGCCGACCCTGCACGCGGCGGATCCGACCCCGCACGTGGACTGGGCGGCGGGCTCGGTACGACTGCTCACCGACGCCACGCCGTGGCCCGTGACCGGGCATCCGCGCCGGGCGGCGGTCTCCTCGTTCGGCATCAGTGGCACCAACGCGCACGTCGTCCTGGAACAGGCCCCCGCCCTCGAGCACTCCGGGGCCGGGGACCCGCGCTCGCTCTCGGACGGCGCGGCGCCGGCGGCCGAGGTGCCCGGCGCGGTACTGCCGTGGGTGCTCTCCGGTCACACCGCAGAGGCGCTGTACGCACAAGCGCGCAATCTTGCGTCCTTCCTGCGGACACGATCCGACCTCGCGTTGCCGGACGTCGCCCACACGCTGGCGACCGCCCGCGCCACGCTGCCCGAACGGGCCGTGTTGGCCGCCGCCGAACCGGCCGAACTCCTGTACGGCCTCCAGGCCCTCGGGCGGGGGGAAAGCGCCCCCGGAGTGGTGACGGGCCCGGCCCGTGCGGAGGGGCGCACGGCCTTGTTGTTCAGTGGGCAGGGGTGCCAGCGGGTCGGCATGGGGCGTGAACTGCACGACGCCTACCCGGTGTTCGCGGAGGCGTTCGACGCCGCCGTGTTCGAGCTGGACCGGCAACTGACGGGTCATGTCGCGCATTCGGTGCGGGATGTGGTGTTCGGGGTGGCGGGTACCGAGGGTTTGTTGGACGAGACGGTGTTCACGCAGGCCGGGTTGTTCGCGGTGGAGGTGGCGCTGTTCCGGTTGGTGGAGTCGTTGGGTGTGCGGCCGGGGTTCCTGCTGGGGCATTCGATCGGTGAGTTGGCCGCGGCGCATGTGGCGGGGGTGTGGTCGCTGGAGGATGCGGCGGCGGTGGTGGCGGCGCGTGGGCGGTTGATGCAGGCGTTGCCGCGTGGTGGGGCGATGGTGGCGGTGCAGGCGTCCGAGGACGAGGTATCCGCGGCGCTGGAGGGGTCGGCCGGCGCGGTGGGTGTGGCGGCGGTGAACGGGCCGACGTCCGTGGTGCTTTCCGGCGATGAGGAGCCGGTGTTGGCGGTGGCGGCCGTCTTCGCGGCGCGGGGGCGCAAGACGCGGCGTCTCACCGTCAGTCATGCGTTCCATTCGTTGCGGATGGACGGCATGCTCGCCGAGTTCCGCGACGTTCTGGCCGGCGTCTCCTTCGCCGAGCCCACCATCGCGATCGTGAGCAACCGGACCGGGCGGCTCGCCGAGGCCGACGAACTCGCCGACCCGGACTACTGGGTGCGCCAGGTGCGCGAGCCGGTGCGCTTCGCCGACGGAGTCGCCACGCTCGCCGCCCTCGGGGTCACCGCGTTCCTGGAAGCGGGACCCGACGGCGTGCTCACCGCGATGGCTCGGGAGACGCTCCCCGCGGCGCCCGACACCGCCGTGGTGCCGATGCAGCGCGCCGAACGGGCGGGGCCGGCCGCGCTCATCGGCGCGCTGGCCGCCGTGCATCAGGCCGGGGTCCCGGTGAACTGGTCGGCCTTCTTCGCCGGTACCGGGGCGCGGACCGTGGACCTGCCCGGCTACGCCTTCCAGCGCCGCCGCTTCTGGCTCGAACCGACCGCTGCCCCGGTCGCCGCCCGGACCGCCGAGTCCGATGCCGACCCGGCGTTCTGGGCCGCCGTCGAGCAGGGCGACGGTGATCGGGTGGCCGATGTGCTCGAACTGGGCGACGAGGCGCGGCGCGGATCGCTCACCGCGTTGTTGCCCGCGTTCGCCTCCTGGCGGCGCACTCGGCGCGAACGCAGCGCGTTGCACGCCTGGAGCTACGAGAGCACGTGGTGCCCGTGGACCCCGGAGGGCGAGCAACGCCTCACCGGTACCTGGCTGTTGATCGGTCGCAACGGGGTCGCCCCGAGCACCGAGGACGACCCGACCACCGAGAATGCCCCGACCGCCGGGGCCGCTCCGATCGGCGAAGCCGAGTCGGACGACGGGCCGACATCCGCGCGCCGGCGGTGCGCCCGTGCGCTCGTCGAAGCCGGGGCGCGGGTCGAGACGTTGCTCCTGACCGAAGCCGAAGCCGACGCGGACGCGGACGCGGAACGTGCGGCTTTGGCCGACCGGATCCGTGCGGTCGGCCCGGTCGCCGGAGTGTTGTCGCTGCTCACCGGGCAGCCCGGAGTGCACCCCGAATTCCCGTCGTTGACCCGCTGGTTCGCCGACACCGTGACCGTGGTGCAGGCGCTGGCCGAGGCCGGATGCGGCGCGCCGGCGTGGTGGGTGACCGAGGCGGCCGTGGCCGTCGACGGTGATCCCGCGCCGGCGGCCGAGGCCGCCCAGGTCTGGGGTTTCGGCCGGGCGGCGGCGCTGGAACTGCCCACGTCCTGGGGCGGGTTGGTGGACGTGCCTGCGGACGCCGACGAGCGGGTGTGGTCCCGGTTGGCCCACCTGGTCGCCGCCGGCAGTACGCAGGACCAGGTCGCGCTGCGCACCACCGGAGCCTGGGTGCCCCGGCTGCGCCGCGCGGTGTTCGACCGCTCGGGCCCGGCGGCGGCCTGGGTGCCCGCCGGTACCGTCCTGATCACCGGCGGCACCGGCGGGCTGGGCGCCCAGGTGGCCCGCTGGGCCGCCGCGCAGGGCGCCGAACACCTGGTGTTGACCGGGCGCCGCGGCCCGCAGGCCCCGGGCGCCGGCGAACTCGTCGACGAACTCACCGCCCTCGGGGCGCGGGTCACCGTCGCCGCCTGCGATGTCGCCGACCGCGACGCGCTCGCCCGACTGGTGGCCGACGTCGAGGCGGACGGCCCGGCGATCCGGGCCGTGGTGCACACCGCCGGGATCGGCCAGGCCGCGACCGTCGCCGAGACCGACCTCGCCGCCTGCGCCCGGATCACCGAGGGCAAGGTGCTCGGCGCCGCGCACCTGGACACGCTGTTCGGCGACCGCGAACTCGACGCGTTCGTGCTGTTCTCCTCGATCGCGGGCGTGTGGGGCAGCGGAGCCCAGGGGGCGTATGCGGCGGGCAACGCGCAGTTGGACGCGCTCGCCCGCCGGCGTCGCTCCCGGGGCCTCGCCGCGACGGCGGTCGCCTGGGGCCCGTGGGCGGGTGCCGGGATGGCGGCGGGCGAGAGCGGCGAGCAACTGGCCCGCCGCGGGCTGCGCGCGATGGACCCCGGCACGGCGGTCGCGCTGATGGCCCACGCCGTCGCCCGGCCCGAGGCCGGCACCGTGCTCGCGGACGTGGACTGGCCGCACTTCCTGCGCCGCTTCACCGCGTTGCGTCCCAGCGCGCTGCTGGGTGACCTGCCGGAGGCCCGTGCGTATGCGGCCGACCAGGACCGGGAGCGGGACCGGGGCGACGCCGCGGCCGGGCCGGCCGGTGAATCGGAGTTGGCCCGGCGGCTGGCCGACGCCGGCCCCGGGGAGCGCGAACACATCCTGCTCGACCTGGTCCGGGTCGAGGCCGCCGCCGTGCTCGCCCTGCCCGTCGGTGAACTGCCCTCCGGTGACCGGGCCTTCCGCGACCTCGGCTTCGACTCGCTGACCGCCGTCGAGCTGCGCGACCGACTGGCGCTGCGCAGCGGACTGGAACTGCCCAGCACGCTGATCTTCGACTACCCCACGCCGACCGCCCTGGCCGGCTTCCTGCTCGACGAACTCGCGGGCGCACGGCCCACCGGCGTCGATCCCGTGCTCGGCACGGCCCTCGACGACGACCCGATCGCGATCATCGCGATGGCGTGCCGCTACCCCGGCGGGGTCGGCGGCGCCGAGGACCTGTGGCGACTGGTCGCCGAAGGCGTGGACGCCGTCACGGACTTCCCGACCGACCGCGGCTGGGACCTCGACGCCCTGTACCACCCCGACCCCGAACACCCGGGCACCAGCTATGCGCGCGAGGGCGGATTCCTGCCCGGCGCCGCCGAGTTCGACGCGGCGCTGTTCGGCATCTCGCCGCGCGAGGCGCTGGCGATGGACCCGCAGCAGCGGCTGCTCCTGGAGACGTCCTGGGAAACGTTCGAGAACGCCGGCATCGATCCGACGTCGGTCAAGGGCAGCCCGGTCGGCGTCTTCGTCGGCGGCGCGGCCTGCGGCTACGGCGCCGGCGCCGGGGACCTCCCGGAGGGTGTGGAGGGATACGCCCTCACCGGCAGCGTCAGCAGCGTGATCTCCGGCCGGGTCGCCTACGCCTTCGGCCTGGAGGGCCCCGCGCTCACCGTCGACACGGCGTGCTCCTCGTCGTTGGTCGCCCTGCACCTGGCCGGCCGCGCGTTGCAGCGCGGCGAGTGCACGATGGCGCTGGCCGGGGGCGTGACCGTGATGGCCACCCCGACCGGATTCGTGGAGTTCAGCCGGCAGCGCGGGCTGTCGGCGGACGGCCGCTGCAAGGCGTTCGCCGCCGCCGCGGACGGCACCGGATGGTCCGAGGGAGTCGGCCTGTTGCTGGTCGAACGGCTCTCCGACGCCGAACGCAACGGGCATCGGGTGCTCGCCGTCGTGCGCGGCAGCGCGGTGAACCAGGACGGTGCCAGCAACGGCCTGACCGCGCCCAACGGCCCCTCCCAACAGCGGGTCATCCGACAGGCGCTGGCCGACGCCCGGCTCACCGCCCGCGACGTGGACGCGGTGGAGGCACACGGGACCGGGACCGCGCTGGGCGACCCGATCGAGGCGCAGGCGCTGCTCGCCACCTACGGCCGCGAGCGGCCGGAGGACGTGCCGCTCTACCTGGGCTCGGTCAAGTCCAACATCGGCCACACCACGGCCGCGGCGGGTGTCGCGGGGGTGATCAAGATGGTGATGGCGATGCGCGAGGGGGTGCTGCCCGCCACCCTGCACGTGGACGAGCCGACCCCGCATGTCGACTGGTCGGCCGGCACCGTGGAGTTGCTGACCGCGCGGCGGGCCTGGCCCGAGCTGGGTCGGCCGCGCCGCGCGGCCGTCTCGGCCTTCGGCATCAGCGGGACCAACGCGCACGTGGTGCTCGAACAACCGCCCGCCGCACCGGTGGCGGCGGACGACCTCCGCACCGCCGGCGGCCCCGCCGGCACCCTGCCCGTCCTGCTGTCCGGGCACTCCGAACGGGCCTTGCGCAACCAGGCCGCGCGGCTCGCCGAGCACGTCCGGGCGCTGCCCGAACCGGACCCGGCCGGGCCGGCGACGCCCGACACCGCGCTGCTCGACCTGGCCTACTCGTCGGTCGTCTCCCGGGCCGGACTGGAACACCGGGCCGTGGTCACCGCGGCCGACCGGGAGGGGTTGCTCACCGCCCTTGTGGGGTTGGCGGCGGGGGGCTCTGGGGTCGACGCGGTCGTGGGCCTGGCACAGTCTGGAGCCCGTCCGGTGTTCGTCTTTCCCGGTCAGGGTTCGCAGTGGGCCGCGATGGCCGGCGGGCTGCTCACGACGTCACCCACGTTCGCCGCGCGGATCCGGGCGTGCGAGGAGGCGCTTGCGCCGTTCACCGACTGGTCGTTGACCTCGGTCCTGAACTCTGAGTCGGACGCGTGGCTGGAGCGGGTCGAGGTGGTGCAACCGGTGTTGTGGGCGGTGATGGTCTCGCTGGCCCAGTTGTGGCGTTCGTACGGGGTGCGGCCCGCCGCGGTGGTGGGGCATTCCCAGGGCGAGATCGCCGCGGCGTGTGTCGCGGGCGCGCTCTCGCTGGAGGACGGCGCGCGGATCGTCGCGCTGCGCAGCAAGGCCATCCTGGACCTGTCCGGCAAGGGCGGCATGGCCTCGGTGGCCCTGTCCCCGGCGGAGGCGGCCGAGTTGACCGCGCCGTTCGGCGACCGCATATCGCTCGCGGCCGTCAACGCCCCGCACTCGGTGACCCTCTCCGGCGACCCCGACGCGTTGGCCGAACTGCTGGAGCGCTGCACGGCCCAGGACATCTGGGCGCGCCGCGTCCCGGTCGACTACGCCTCGCACTCCGCGCAGGTCGAGACCATCCGCGAGCCGCTGCTCGCCGCCCTGGCCGGCCTGGAGCCGCGCGCCGCGAGCATTCCCTTCTACTCGTCGGTCACCGGCGGTCTGTTGGAGACCACGGCCCTGGACGCCGACTACTGGTACGACAACCTGCGGCAGACCGTGCGCTTCGACGAGGCCGTCCGGGCGCTGCTGGACCAGGGCCACGACGCCTTCATCGAGACCAGCGCCCACCCGGTGCTGACCACCGGCATCCTGGAGATCGTCGAGTCGGCCGGATCGAGGGCCGCGGTGCTGGACACGCTGCGTCGGGGCGAGGGCGGCCCCGAGCGCTTCACCGGCGCGCTGGCCCGGGCGTACGCGCACGGTGTCGGCGTCGACTGGCGGATCGCGTTCGCCGACCACGAGCCCCGGTTGACCGACCTGCCCGGCTACGCCTTCCAGCGCGAGCGGTATTGGCTGCAGGGCACCCCCGGCGGGGCGGCCGACGCGCAGGGCCTGGGGCTGATCCCCACCGGCCACCCGCTCCTGGGCGCGGCGGTCGACCTGGCCGACGCGGCCGGGATCGTGCTCACCGGGCGCATCGGTCGGCGCACCCACCCGGGGCTGGCCGAGTACACCTCCCCGGACACGGCGCTGTTGCCCGGCGCGGTGTTCCTCGAACTCGCCCTGCACGCGGGCCGGCTCACCGGCCTCGGCACGGTCGAGGAACTGACCCTGCAGGCACCGCTGTCGTTGCCCGAGCGCGGCGGCGTGCAGATCCAGGTGTCGGTGGGCGCCGCGCGACCCGACGGCCGCCACCCGGTGGCCGTGCACTCCGGCCCGGACGACCCCGAGGCCGGCGGCTCCTGGACCCGGCACGCCGACGGCCTGCTCGCGCCGGTCGTCGAGGACCCGGACGACGGGCCGGACTTCGAGGACGACCTGGTCGTCTGGCCCCCGACCGGGGCGGAACCCGTGACCGTGCCGCCCCCGGGCCCGGCCGACTCCGCCGATCCCGGCCACGAAGTACTGCGCGGGGTATGGAAGTCCGGCGCGACCGTGTACGCCGAGGTCGCGCTGCCCGCGGACCGGCGGCAGAGCTCCGGCGGCTACGGGCTGCACCCGACACTGTTGACGGCGGCCCTGCGGGCGGTCGGCGCGGCGGCGACCGGGGAGGCCGAGGTCGCCGGGGAGATCCGAATGCCGTTCGCCTGGTCCGGGGCCGCGGTGCACACGCCCGGGGCGACCTCGCTGCGGGTGCGCCTGACGGCCGACGACGACACACCCGACACCCTTTCCCTGGTCGCCGCGACCGCGACCGGCGCCGCCGCGTTCACGGTGCGTTCGCTCGCGCTGCGCGCCGTCTCGGCGGAACAACTTCGCGCCGCGCTCACCGAGGTCGAATCCCCGGCCGCCGGGCCCGGATCGGTACCGCTGCTGCGGCTCGGCCCGGCCCGCCCGGCCGAGGACGGCGCGGGGACGGAGACCGAGAGCACCGCCGAGAGCGCCGCGCTGCTGCGCCGACTGGCCGCCCTGGGTGACCAGGACCGTCGGCGGGTGCTGAGCGATCTGGTGGTCGAGCACGTCGCGGCCGTTCTGGGCCATGCCGCCGGCTCGGTGAGCGCCGACAAGCCGCTGCGCGACCTGGGTCTGGACTCGATGGCCGCGGTCGAACTGCGCAGTCGGCTCGGCGCGACCCTGGGCCTGCGGTTGCCGGTGACCCTCGTGTTCAGCCACCCCACCCCGGCGGCCCTGGCCGCCCACCTCGACACCGAACTCGGGCCGAACACGGCAACCGAGGCCGGTCCGGCGCCGGTTGCCTTCGGCCGACTGGAGAACGCCCTGTCCCGACTGCCGGCCGATCGGGAGACCAGAGCCGCCGTCGCCCGGCGGCTGGAGACGCTGCTGTGGAAGTGGCGCGATGCGGCCGAGTCCGGCGCGCCGGAGCCCGCCCTGGGCGGGGAGGCACTCGCCGATTCCTCCGCCGAAGAGATCTTCGACCTGCTCGACCGGGAGCTGGGCACCGCCTGACCCCGCGCTGTTCGTACTGCCTCCGGCTTCCCTGTGCCACCCGGCGAAAGTGGGCTCGCGTGTCGACCAACGAAGAAAAGCTCCTCGACTACCTCAAGAGGGCCACGGCGGACCTCGGCCGGACCCGGCAGCGGTTGCGCGAGGTCGAGGACGCCGCGTACGAACCGATCGCCGTGGTCGGCATGGGCTGCCGCTATCCCGGCGGCGTGCGCACGCCGGAGGAGTTCTGGCAGCTCGTCGCCGACGGCGTCGACGCGCTCGGGGACTTTCCGCGCGACCGCGGCTGGGACGTCGACGGCATCTACGACCCGGACCCCGAGCGGTCCGGCAAGACGTACGCCCGACGCGGCGGCTTCCTCGACGGCGCGGCCGACTTCGACGCCGAACTGTTCGGCGTCAACGCGCGCGAGGCCCTGGCCATGGACCCGCAACAACGGCTGCTCCTGGAAACCTCGTGGGAGGCGTTCGAACGCGCCGGCGTCGACCCGACCTCGCTCAAGGGCAGCCCGATCGGCGTGTTCGCGGGGGCCATCTCCTCGGGCTACGCCGAGCGGCTCACCAGCGTGCCCCAAGAGGTCGAGGGCTACCTCGGCACCGGCAGCATGACCAGCGTCGCCTCCGGGCGGATCGCCTACACCCTGGGTCTGGAGGGGCCGGCCGTCACGATCGACACCGCCTGCTCCTCCTCGCTCGTCGCGATCCACCTGGCCGCCCAGGCGCTGCGTCGGGGCGAGTGCACGATGGCGCTGGCCGGCGGGGTGACCGTGATGTCGACGCCGGGCATCTTCATCGAGTTCAGCCGCCAGCGCGGGCTGGCCCCGGACGGGCGCTGCAAGGCGTTCGCCGCCGCGGCCGACGGCACCGGCTGGGCCGAGGGCGCGGGCGTGCTGCTGTTGGAGCGGCTCGGCGACGCCCTGGCCGCCGGCCGCCCGGTGCTCGCCGTCGTCCGGGGCAGCGCGGTCAACCAGGACGGCGCCAGCAACGGCCTGACCGCGCCCAACGATCGTGCCCAGGAACGGGTGATCCGCCAGGCCCTGGACTCCGCGCGGCTGAGCGCCGCGGACGTCGACGCGGTCGAGGCGCACGGCACCGGCACCACCCTCGGCGATCCGATCGAGGCCCAGGCCCTGTTGGCCACCTACGGCCGGGACCGGCCCGCCGGGCAACCGCTGCGACTGGGCGCGGTCAAGTCGAACATCGGCCACACCGGTGCGGCGGCCGGCGTCGCCGGGGTGATCAAGATGATCGAGGCGATGCGGCACGAGGTATTGCCGCGGACGCTGCACGTGGACGAGCCGACACCGCACGTCGACTGGTCCGGCGGAGGAGTGGAACTGCTCACCCGCTCCGGCCCGTGGCCGCGCAACGGCCGGCCGCGCCGGGCCGGGATCTCCTCCTTCGGGGTGAGCGGCACCAACGCCCACGTGATCGTCGAGGAGGCACCCCGGCCCGCGCCGGCGGCCGATGCGAGCACCGCGGCCGACGGTGCGCCGTCGACGACCGCCGCCGACCCGCCCGCCCTGCCCTGGGTGCTCGGGGCGCGCACCGACGAGGCGTTGCGCGACCAGGCCGCCCGGCTCGCCGCGCACCTGCGGGACCGGCCCGACTTCCGACCCGCCGACGTCGGCTACTCGCTGGCCACTTCGCGCGCCGCGCTGGACTCGCGCGCGGTCGTGGTCGGCACCGATCCACAGGACCTGCTCGCCGGGCTCGACGCCCTGGCGCTCGGCGAGGACACCGCGCACGCCGTGCGCGGCCGGGCTCTCCAGGGCGCCCGGACGGCCTTCCTGTTCACCGGACAGGGCAGCCAGCGCCCCGGCATGGGTGGGGAACTGTACGCGGCCTGGCCGGTCTTCGCCGAGGCCTTCGACGCCGTGACCGCCGAACTCGACGCCCGCCTGGCCGGCCACGTCGATCGCCCGTTGGCCGAGGTCGTGCTCACCGCCGACGACCCCGGCACCGAGGAATCGCTGGGGCGGACCGTCTACGCGCAGACCGGCCTGTTCGCGCTTCAGGTCGCCCTGTTCCGCCTGTACGAGTCCTGGGGGGTGCACCCCGACCTGCTGCTCGGCCACTCGATCGGCGAACTGAGCGCCGCACACCTCGCCGGCGTGTGGTCGCTGCCCGACGCGGCGACCGTGGTCGCGGCCCGGGCCACCCTGATGCAGGAACTCCCCACCGAGGGCCTGATGATCGCGGTCGCCGCGAGCGAGGAGGAGGTACGCGCCGCGATCGCCGAACACGGCGCCGGCGTCGACCTCGCGGCGGTCAACGGCCCGGCCGCCGCGGTGCTCTCCGGCGCGGCCGAGCCGGTGCAGGCGCTCGCCCGACACTTCGCCGACCAGGGCCGCAAGACCCGGCGGCTGCACACCAGCCACGCCTTCCACAGCGCGGACATGGACGGCATGCTCGACCGGTTCCGCGCGGTGGTCGCCGGCGTCGCCGCCTCGCCCGCCCGGATCCCGGTGATCTCCAACCTGACCGGCCGCCCGATCGAGGCGGCGGAGTTCGGCGGCGCCGACTACTGGGCCCGACACGTGCGCGAGACGGTGCGATTCGCCGACGGGGTCGGCGCGCTCGCGGACGCGGGCGCCACGGCCCTGATCGAACTGGGCCCCGACGGTGTGCTGACCGCCCTCGCCCGGGACTGCCTGGCCGCCCGGAGCCCGGCCGCGACCGCGGTGTGTGTGCCCGCGCTGCGCCGCGGCCGGCCGGAGTCGGCCGCCGCGGTGCACGCCCTGGGCGCGATCCACCTGTCCGGCGGCCGGATCGACGGCGAGCGTTTCTTCGCCGGCACCGGCGCCCGGCGCGTCGACCTGCCCACCTACGCCTTCCAGCGCCGGCGCTACTGGCTCGACGACGGTGCGCCGGCGCCCGACGCGGCCGGCCTCGGGCTCGCCGCCACCGGCCACCCACTGCTCGGCGCCGAGCTGCGCCTCGCGGGCGGCGGCGGCCTGGTGCTCACCGGACGGCTGTCCCTGCGCACCCATCCGTGGCTGGCCGACCACGCGGTGGGCGGCACCGTGCTCTTCCCCGGCACCGCGTTCGTGGAGGTCGCGGTCCAGGCCGGCGACCGCGCGGGTTGCCCGCACCTGGCCGAACTCATGCTGGAGGCACCGCTCGCCATCCCCGCGGACACCGCGGTGCAACTCCAGGTCACGGTCGGCCCGGCCGAGGAGGACGGCCGCCGCCGGGTGGAGGTGTACTCCCGACCCGAGGACGCGGCGGACCCCGAGCCGGGCGCGCGGGACGACGACCCCGAGTGGTTCCGGCACGCGGCCGGCGTGCTCACCCCCGACACCGACAACGACGCCGATCCCGCACCCGATCCCTCGGCGGCCTGGCCGCCGCCCGGAGCCGAACCGGTCGACGTGGGCGACTTCTACGCGGACCTCGCGGCCGGTGGATTCGGCTACGGCCCGACCTTCCGGGGCCTGCGCGCCGCCTGGCGGCTGGCCGGGTCGGTCTGCGCCGAGGTGGCCCTGCCCGACGAACACGGCGCCGACGCCGCGGACTTCCTGGTCCACCCCGCACTCTTCGACGCCGCCCTGCACGCCAGCGGCCTGACCGGGCTCGGTCAGGACACCGGGCAGGCGCGGCTGGTGTTCTCCTGGGGCGGGGTGCGGGTGCACGCCGTCGGTGCCCGGGCGCTGCGGGTACGGATGTCGGTCACCGGCCCGGACACGGTCGAACTGGTCGCCGCCGACGGCTCGGGCAACCCGGTGCTCTCGGTCCGCGAACTGGTGATGCGGCCGGCCGGGCCCGCGGACGCGGCCGGCGACGGCTCGCTGTTCCGGCTCGACTGGGTCGCGCCGACGCCGTCCGAGCAGCCCGTGGCGCCGGTCACCGACCCGTGGGCGATCCTCGGTCCCGACCCCTTCGACCTGATCGCCGGGCTGACGCAGGCCGGCATCACCGCGAGCGAGTATCCCGACGTCGCCTCGCTCGCCGAG
The DNA here is from genome assembly GCF_042754445.1 of Embleya sp. NPDC059213. NCBI lineage: Bacteria > Bacillati > Actinomycetota > Actinomycetes > Kitasatosporales > Streptomycetaceae > Embleya > Embleya sp. NPDC059213. The sequence goes on along the minus strand of NZ_JBHZAV010000090.1, from coordinate 24,245 downwards.
GAGTCGCCGGCGCCCGACGTGGTGCTGCTCCCGCTCGCCCCGGTGGCGGCGGCGGGCCTGCCGACCGCGGCCGGCCGAGCCGTCGACCGCATGTTGCACACCGTCCAGGGCTGGCTCGCGCACTCCGGATGGGACAGCACCCGCCTGGTCGTGCTCACCCGCGGCGCGGTCGCGGCGCACGACGGGGAGAGCGTCACCGACCTGGCCCACGCACCGGTCTGGGGCCTGCTGCGGTCGGTACAGGCCGAGCACCCCGGGCGGTTCCTCCTGGTCGACCTCGACGCCGACCCCCGCTCGCACATCGCACTGCCCGACGCGGTCCGCGCGGCGTTCGCCGTCGGCGAGCCGCAGACGGCCCTGCGCGCCGGCGCCGCGCTGACTCCCAGGATCGTCCGCGCCGACCCCGATCGGCTGCTGCCCGCCGCCCCGGACGGACCCTGGCTGCTGGACACCACCGCGGCGGGCGACCTGGACCGGCTCGCGCCGCTGCCGTACCCGCCCGCCGCCCGCCCGCTCGCGCCGCACGAGATCCGGATCGCGGTCCGCGCCTCCGGCCTCAACTTCCGCGATGTGCTGGTGGGGCTGGGCATGGTGCCCGGCCAGGTCGGCATGGGCACCGAGGGCTCCGGCGTGGTCACCGAGGTCGGCTCGGCCGCGGGCGAATGGCGGCCCGGCGACCGGGTGATGGGGGTGGTGCCCGCCTCGCTCGGTCCGATCGCGGTCGCCGACCATCGATCCGTCGTCCGCATCCCACCGCACCGGACCTTCGCCGAGGCGGCCGGCCTGCCGATCGCCTTCCTGACCGCCTACCGCGCCCTGTTCGACCTCGCCGGGCTCAAGCCGGGCCAGTCGGTACTGATCCACGCGGCGGCCGGCGGCGTGGGCATGGCCGCGGTGCAACTGGCCCGGCACTTCGGCGCCGAGGTGTACGGCACCGCCTCCCCCGGCAAATGGGACACCCTGCGCGAACTGGGCCTGGACGACGCGCATATCGCCTCGTCCCGCTCGCTCGACTTCGAGGACGCGTTCGCGGGGGCGGGCGGTGGTGCCGGCGTGGACGTGGTGCTCAACTCGCTGGCCCGCGACTACGTGGACGCCTCGCTGCGGCTGCTGGCACCCGGTGGCCGACTGATCGAGATCGGCAAGACCGACCTGCGCGACCCCGGCCACACGGCCGTGCTGTACCCGGGGGTGAGCTATCAGCCGTTCGTGGACGCCGACCCCGAGCGCGTCGGCGAGATCCTGACCGAGATCGTCGAACTCGTCGAGAGCGGAGCGCTGCGACCGCTCCCGCTGCGCAGTTGGGACATCCGCGAGGCGGCGCACGCGTACCGGTACATGAGCCAGGCCAAGCACATCGGCAAGATCGTGCTCACCGTGCCCGCCGCACCCGACCCCGACGGCACCGTGCTGATCACCGGCGGCACCGGCGCCCTCGGCGGACTGCTCGCCCGGCACCTGGTCACCGAGCACGGCGCCCGGCACCTGCTGCTCACCAGCCGGGCCGGCGACCAGGCCCCCGGCGCGCTGTCGCTGCGCGAGGAACTGACCGAACTGGGCGCCCGGCACGTGGAGATCGTCGCCTGCGACGTCGCCGACCGGGCACAACTGGCCGAAGTGCTGGCCCGGGTGCCCGCGGCCCACCCGCTGACCGCGGTGGTGCACGCCGCGGGCGTGGTCGAGGACGGCGTCATCACGTCGCTGACCGGCGATCGGCTCCGCCGGGTGCTGCGCCCCAAGATCGACGGCGCGATGAACCTGCACCGGTTGACCGCCGACGCCGACCTGGCCCTGTTCGCGCTGTACTCCTCGGCGGCCGGGGTGCTCGGCGGCGCGGGGCAGAGCGGCTACGCGGCGGCCAACACCTTCCTCGACGCGCTCGCCCAGCACCGCCGGGCGGCCGGCCTGCCCGCGACCTCGCTCGCGTGGGGGCTGTGGGACCAGGCGAGCGAGATCACCGGCGGCCTGGACCGGACCGACCGGGCCCGGGTCGCGCGCTCGGGCATGTTGCCGCTGACCGCGACCCAGGGCCTGGCCCTGTTCGACGCCGCCGCCGCGCTGCCGCACCCGCTGATCCTGCCGGTCCGCGTCGACGGCGCGGCCCTGCGCCGGGACGCCGGGGCCGCCGCCGTGCCCGCGGCGATGCGCGGCCTGGTCCGCGGCCCCGGGCGGCGGACCGCCCAGGCCGCCGCCCGGCCCGAGCCCGCCGTCGACCTGGTCCGCCGGCTGGCCGCGCTGGCCGAGGAGGACCAGCGCCGGCTGCTGGTCGACCTGGTCTGCGGCCACGCGGGCACCGTGCTCGCCCTGGGCGGCGCCGGCGCGGTGGATCCGCAACGCGGCTTCACCGAGATCGGCTTCGACTCGCTGACCGCCGTCGAACTGCGCAACCGGCTCGACGCCGCCACCGACCTGCGGCTGCCCGCCACCCTCGTCTTCGACTATCCGACCCCGGCCGACCTCGCCGACCACCTGTTCGAGGAACTCGTCCCCGACACGGCCGCTGCGGCGGTGCCCGCGGTGCTCGACGAACTCGACCGCCTGGAGGCCCGGCTCGCCGGGGTACGGGCGGACGAGTACGACCGGGCCGCGATCTCGACCCGGATCGACCGGATCCTGACCGGCTGGCGCAACGCGAAGACGCCGGCCGCCGATGCGCCGGAGACCGCCGCGGAGCAGCTCAAGGAGGCGAGCACGGACGAGGTGCTCGACTTCATCGACCGCGAACTCGGCCTGGCGTAACCCGCGTTCGCCCCACCTCGCCGAGTCCAGGAAGGACCACCACGATGCCGGACAGCGACACGCCGGAGAACCACAAGCTGGTCGGCTACCTCAAGCGGGTGGCCGCGGAACTGCACGACGCACGGGCGGAGTTGCGCCGCGTCGAGCAGCGCGAGACGGAGCCGATCGCGATCGTCGCGATGGCCTGTCGCTACCCGGCCGGGGTGTCCTCGCCCGAGGACCTGTGGCGCCTGCTGGCCGCCGGCGGCGATGCGATCGGGCCGCTGCCCCGGGACCGCGGCTGGGACCTGGAGGGGCTCTACGACCCCGATCCGGACGCCCCCGGCAAGAGCTACGTGCGCGACGGCGGCTTCCTGGACCATGCGGCCGACTTCGACCCCGAGTTCTTCGGCATCAGCCCGCGCGAGGCGCTGGCGATGGACCCGCAACAGCGCGTCCTGCTCGAAGTGGGCTGGGAGTTGTTCGAACGCGCCGGGCTGGACCGCGCCGCGCTGCGGGGCAGCCGTACCGGGGTGTTCGTCGGCGCCGGCTCCTCCGGATACGGCACCGGGTTCCGGGAGGTGCCGGAAAGCGTCGGCGGCTACCTGGGCACCGGGACCATCATCAGCGTCCTGTCCGGTCGCCTCGCCTTCGTCCACGGGCTCGAAGGTCCCGCCGTCACGGTCGACACCGCGTGTTCCTCCTCCCTGGTCGCCCTGCACCTCGCGGTCCGGGCGCTGCGCGCCGGCGAGTGCACCATGGCGCTGGCCGGCGGTGTCACCGTGATGTCCAACACGGGCATGTTCAGCGAGTTCAGCCGGCAGCGCGGGATGGCCCCCGACGGCCGGTGCAAGGCGTTCGCCGCCGCCGCGGACGGCACCGGCTGGTCCGAGGGCGCCGGGCTGATCCTGCTGCAAAAGCTCTCCGACGCGCGGCGCGACGGCAACCCGGTACTCGCGGTGGTGCGCGGCAGCGCGGTCAACCAGGACGGCGCCAGCAGCGGCCTGACCACCCCCAACGGCCCCTCCCAGCGCCGGGTGATCCGGCACGCCCTGGCCAACGCCCGATTGACCGCGAACGACATCGACGCGGTCGAGGCCCACGGCACCGGCACCACCCTCGGCGACCCGATCGAGGCACAGGCCCTGCTGGCCACCTACGGGCAGGACCGCGACCCGGATCGACCGCTGTGGCTGGGCGCGATCAAGTCCAACCTCGGCCACACCCAGGCGGCGGCCGGCATCGCCGGGGTGATCAAGACGGTGCTCGCGCTGCGCCACAACCAGTTGCCCCGGACGCTGCACGTGGACGAGCCGTCGCCGCACGTCGACTGGTCGGCCGGGGCCGTCCGCCTGCTCACCGAGGCCCAACCGTGGCCCGACACCGAGGACCGGCCCCGGCGGGCCGGCGTCTCCTCGTTCGGGATCAGCGGCACCAACGCGCACGTGATCCTCGAACAGGCGCCGGCCGCCGCCGAGTCGACCGCCGAACCCGCCCCGGACCCCGTACCCGCGCCCCGGCCCCCCGCGCCCTGGGTGTTGTCGGCACGCGACGACGAAGGGCTGCGCGCCCAGGCCGAGCGCCTGGCCGCCTTCGTCGCCGCCGAACCCGACCTCGCGCCCGACGACGTCGCCTACTCGCTGGCCACCACCAGGTCGGCGCTGGAATGCCGGGCCGCCCTGACCGCCGCGGACCTCGACGGCTTCGCCGAACGGCTGCGTGCGCTGGCCGGCGGCGAGGGCACCGTCGCCGTCGCCGGATCGGACCGGCGCCCGGTTTTCGTCTTCCCCGGCCAGGGCTCGCAGTGGGCCGGGATGGCCCGTGAACTGCTGGACAGCACACCCGAGTTCGCCGCCTCGATCGCCGAGTGTCAAGACGCGTTGGCGCCCTGGGTCGACTGGTCGACCACCGAGGTGCTGCGCTCCCCGGACGAGGAGTGGCTGGAGCGGGTCGACGTCGTCCAGCCGGTGTTGTGGGCCGTGATGGTCGCCCTGGCCCGGCTCTGGCAGACCCACGGCGTGCGACCCGCCGCCGTGGTGGGCCACTCCCAGGGCGAGATCGCGGCGGCCTGCGTCGCGGGCGCGCTGACCCTGGCCGACGGCGCCAAGGTGGTGGCGCTGCGCAGCCGGGCCATCCTGGACCTGGCCGGCACCGGCGGCATGGTCTCGGTGTCGGTGTCCGCCTCCCGCGCCCACGCGCTGATCGGGCCGCTCGACGGAGAACTGACCGTCGCCGCGGTCAACGGCCCCAACTCGGTGACGGTCGCCGGCGACCAGCCCGCGATCGACGAACTCCTCGCCGTGTGCGAGGGCCAGGGCGTGTGGGCCCGCCGGGTTCCGGTGGACTACGCCTCGCACTCGGCCCGGGTCGAGGCGATCCGCGACCGGCTCGGCAAGGAACTCGTCGGCCTCGTGCCGACCGGCGCCACGGTGCCCTACTACTCCTCGACGACCGGCGCGCTGCTGGACGGCACGGCGCTGGACGGCGACTACTGGTACGACAACCTGCGGCAACAGGTGCGCTTCGACGCAGCGGTCGGCGCGCTGCTGGCCGCCGGGCACACCGCCTTCGTCGAGATCAGCGCCCACCCGGTGCTCACCGTCGCGCTGGAGGACGGCATCGGCGCCGCCGACGCGCCCGCCGTCGTGCTCGACACGCTCCGGCGCGGCGCCGGTGGGCCCGGCCGCTTCGCCGAGGCCCTGGCCGCCGCGCACGTGTACGGGCTCACCGTCGACTGGCGGTACCTGTTCGCCGGCCGCCCCGCCCCGGCGCGCCGGGTCGACCTGCCCACCTACCCCTTCCGGCGCCGCCGCTTCTGGCTCCAGGCCCCCGCCGACACCGCTCGCGACGCCGCCGGCCTCGGACTGCTGCCGGCGGGGCATCCGTTGCTCGGCGCCACCGCGACCCTCGCCGACGGCGGCGGGCTGCTGCTGACCGGCCGGCTCGCCGCCGACCCCGGGCCGGCCGACGCCGGGCAACCGACCGCCGCAGCCCTGATCGAACTGGCCGTCCGCGCGGGCGACGAGGCGGGCTGCGACCGGATCGAGGCGTTGTCCCTCCAGACGCCGCCGTCACCGGGGACCGGCCCGCTCCGGCTCCAGGTCGCGGTCGGCGCCCCGGAACCGGACGGCCGCCGTTCGCTCGCCGTGTTCTCCCGGCCGGTCGACGCGGACGCCGCGCAGCCCTGGACCCGGCACGCACAGGGCCTGCTGCGCCCCGGCCGGCCCGCCCCGGAAGCCGACGAGCAGAGCTGGCCCCCGCCGGGCGCCGAACCCCTGGACCCCGGCGCCCGGCCCGAGCGTTCGGCCGCCGCCGGGCACACCCCGGATCCCGCCGTCGCCGGCCTGCGCGCGTTGTGGCGGCGGGACGAGGAACTCTTCGCCGAGATCGCCCTGCCCGACGAGCAGGCCAAGGACGCCGGCGGGTACGGCCTGCATCCCGCGCTGCTGGACGCCGCACTGCACCTGCGCCGGTGGGACGACGCATCCGCCGAGCCCGACACGTTCGCCGACATCGCGCTGTACGCGGCCGGCGCCACGGCCGTACGGGTGCGGCTGCGCCGAGTCGAGGGCCCGGACGGCGGTGTTCGGCACACGTTGTCTTTGGCCGACACCACGGGGCAGCCGGTGGCCCGGATCGGCACCGTCGCCGGCCGACCCGGCTCCTCGACGTCGGGACCGGTCCCGGGGCCCGGGCACGACGCGCTCTACCGGGTCGACTGGGTGAACATCGGCTCCGCCGTCGAGGACGCCGGGGCGGACGACGCGACCTGGGCGGTGCTCGGCACCGACCCCCGCGGCCTGGCGGACGCGCTGCGTGGCGCGGGTGCCTACGTACACGCCTTCGCCGATCTGGCCGCTCTGGGCGCCGCGGTGGACTCCGGCGCCGCGCTGCCGGACACCGTCGTGTATCCGGTGGAGCCGGGCGACGCACCGCTGACGGCGGCGGCCCACGCCGCCGCCGGCGAGCTGCTGCCGGTGCTGCGCACCTGGGTCGACGACCCCCGCTTCGAGACGTCCCTACTGGTGGTGGCCACGCGCGGCGCGCTGGCCGTCGCGCCGGGCGAGGGCGTGCCCGACCTGCGCTCGGCCACGGCGTGGGGCCTGGTGCGCTCCGCGCAGACCGAGTACCCCGACCGATTCGTGCTGGCCGACCTGACCGCCGTCGAACCCGGGCTCCGGGCACGGGGGTTGGCCGCGGTGCCGGGCTGCGGCGAACCCGCCGTCGCGGTGCGCGGGAGTGACCTGCTCGGCGCGCGCCTGGCCGCCCGGCACGATCCGGCCGACCCGGCGACCCGGCCGTTCCGGGCCGGCGACACCGTCCTGATCACCGGCGGCACCGGCACCCTCGGCCGGTTGATCGCCGTCCACCTGGCCGCCACGCACGGCGTACGGCACCTGCTGCTCACCAGCCGTACCGGACCCGACGCCGAGGGCTGCGCCCGATTGCGGGCCGAATTGGCCGAGTTCGGCGCCACCGCCGAGATCGTCGCCTGCGACGCCGCCGACCGGCCGGCCCTGGCCCGACTGCTCGCCGAGATCCCGGCGGACCGGCCGCTGGGCGCGATCGTGCACGCCGCCGGAGTCCTGGACGACGGCGTCATCGAATCGCTGACTCCCGAGCGGCTGGCCGCGGTGTTGCGGCCCAAGGTCGACGCCGCGATCAATCTGCACGAACTGACCCACGAGCACGACCTGTCCGCGTTCGTGCTGTTCTCCTCGGCCGCGAGCGTGCTCGGCAGCGCGGGCCAGGGCAACTACGTGGCCGCCAACGCGTTCCTCAACTCGCTTGCCCAGCACCGGTATGCGCGGGGACTGCCGGCCGTCGCGCTGGCCTGGGGCTTCTGGGAGCAGGCCAGCGGCATGACCGGCCGGCTCGCCGAGGCCGACCTGCGGCGGATGGCCCGGTCCGGCGTCGTCCCGCTGTCCTCGGCGACCGCGCTGGACCTGTTCGACCGGGCGACCGCGGCCGACGAGCCGCTCGCGGTGCCCCTGCGGCTGGACCGGGCCGCCCTGCGCGCCCAGGCCGACGCCGGGGTGCTGCCGGGCCTGCTGCGCGGCCTGGTCCGCGGCCCGGTGCGGCGCACCGCGTCGGCCGCCGCCGGCGGCGGCCGGGTCGCCGAGCGCTTCGTGCACGACCTGCTCGCCCTGGACACGCCCGAACAGGAACGCACCCTGATCGGCCTGGTGCGATCCCAGGTCGCCGCGGTGCTCGGCCACGACGACCCCGAAGCCGTGGACGTCGACAGCCCGTTCAAGAGCCTGGGCTTCGACTCGCTGATCGCGGTCGACCTGCGCAACCGGCTGGCCGCGCTGACCGGACGACGGTTGCCGGCCACCCTGGTCTTCGACTACCCGACCAGCGCCGTGCTCGCCGGATACCTGCGCACCGAACTGCTCGGCACCACGACCGGGACCGCCACCGTCGCCCCGCGCGCCGCGGCGGCCCGCGGGGTCGAACACGAACCGATCGCGATCGTGGCGATGGCCTGCCGATTCCCCGGCGGCGTCGGGTCGCCCGAGGACCTCTGGCGGATGTTGGCCGACGGCCGCGACGGACTGACCGGATTCCCCACCGACCGCGGCTGGCACGTCGACGGCCTCTACCACCCCGACCCGGACCACCCCGGCACCAGCTACGTGCGCGAGGGCGGCTTCGTCGAGCACGCGGCCGACTTCGACGCGGGCTTCTTCGGCATCTCGCCGCGTGAGGCACTGGCGATGGACCCGCAGCAGCGCCTCCTGCTGGAGACCTCCTGGGAGGTGTTCGAGCGGGCCGGGATCGACCCCGACCTGCTGCGCGGCTCGGCAACCGGGGTCTTCGTCGGCGCCGCCAACATCGGCTACCTGGCCGGCATGGAGGTGCCCGACGAACTCGGCGGCTACCTGGGCACCGGCAACGCCGCCAGCGTCGCCTCCGGCCGACTCGCCTACACCTTCGGCCTGGAGGGACCGGCCGTCACGATCGACACCGCGTGCTCCTCGTCCCTGGTCTCGCTGCACCTGGCCGTCCAGGCGCTGCGGGCCGGCGAGTGCACCATGGCGCTGGCCGGCGGCGTCACGGTGATGGCCAACCCCGGACTGTTCGTGGACTTCAGCCGGCAGCGGGTGCTCTCCGCCGACGGCCGCTGCAAGCCGTTCGCCGCCGCCGCCGACGGCACCGGCTGGTCCGAGGGGATCGGCATGCTGCTGGTCGAACGACTCTCCGACGCGCGGCGCAACGGCCACCGCGTGCTGGCCACCGTGCTCGGCTCGGCCGTCAACCAGGACGGCGCCAGCAACGGCCTGACCGCGCCCAACGGTCCGTCCCAGCAGCGGGTGATCCGGCAGGCCCTGGCGAATGCCCGGTTGACCGCCCGCGAGGTGGACGCGGTCGAGGCACACGGCACCGGCACCGCGCTCGGCGACCCGATCGAGGCCCAGGCCCTGATCGCCACCTACGGCCGGGAACGGCCCGCGGGCGAGCCGCTGTGGTTGGGCGCGCTCAAGTCCAACATCGGGCACACCACCGCCGCGGCGGGGGTGGCCGGGGTGATCAAGATGGTGATGGCCATGCGGCACGGCGTGCTGCCCGGAACCCTGCACGTGGACACCCCGACACCGCAGGTGGACTGGACCGAGGGCGCGGTGGAACTGCTCACCGAGGCACGCCCCTGGCCGGACACCGGCCGCCCGCGCCGCGCCGCGGTGTCGGCGTTCGGGATCAGCGGGACCAACGCACACACCGTGCTCGAATACCGCACGCCCGACCCGGCCGACCTCGCGCCCACCGAACCCCGCGCCGATGCGGGGGTGTTGCCGTACCTGCTCTCCGCCAAGACCCCGCAGGCCCTGGCGGCCCAGGCCGAACGGCTGCGGGCGTACCTCGACGGCGCCGGCGCCGACCTCGCGCCCGCCGACCTGGCCGCCGCGCTCGCCGGCACCCGTACCGCGCTCGACCATCGCGCCGTGGTGACGGCCGCGGACCGGGCCGAGTTGCTCGCCGGGCTCGCCGACCTCGCGGCGGACGGCCGGGCCGGCGGGGTGACCGTCGGCCTGGCCCGTACGGACCGACGCCCGGTGTTCCTGTTCAGCGGGCAGGGCAGTCAGCGGGTCGGCATGGGGCGTGAACTGCACGACGTCTACCCGGTGTTCGCGGAGGCGTTCGACGCCGCCGTGTTCGAGCTGGACCGGCAACTGACCGGACACGTCGCCCACTCGGTGCGGGATGTGGTGTTCGGGGTGGCGGGTACCGAGGGTTTGTTGGACGAGACGGTGTTCACCCAGGCCGGGTTGTTCGCGGTCGAGGTGGCGCTGTTCCGGTTGGTCGAATCGTTCGGTGTGCGGCCGGGGTTCCTGCTCGGGCACTCGATCGGCGAACTGGCCGCCGCGCATGTGGCGGGGGTGTGGTCGCTGGAGGATGCGGCGGCGGTGGTGGCGGCGCGTGGGCGGTTGATGCAGGCGTTGCCGGCCGGTGGGGCGATGGTGGCGGTGCAGGCGTCCGAGGACGAGGTGCGGGCGGCGCTGGACGGGTCGGCCGCGGTGGGTGTGGCCGCGGTCAACGCGCCGACGTCCGCGGTGCTCTCCGGCGACGAGGACGCCGTCCTGGCCGTCGCCGCCCGGTTCGCCGAGCAGGGTCGCCGCACCAAGCGACTCGCGGTCGGCCACGCCTTCCACTCGGCCCGGATGGAGCCGATGCTCGCCGAGTTCCGCACGGTCCTGGAAGGGGTTTCGTACGCCGACCCGCGGATCCCGGTGGTCGCCAACCTCACCGGCACGCTCGCCGACCGGGGCGAGTTGACGAACCCGGACTACTGGGTGCGCCAGGTCCGCGAGCCGGTGCGCTTCGCCGAAGGTGTCGCCGCGGTGGCCGCCCGGGGCGGGTCGATACTGCTGGAAGTCGGCCCGGACGCGGTGTTGACTGCGATGGCCCGCGAATGTATGGGCCCGACCGCGGACACGCCCGCCGTGCCGGTGCTGCGCCGGGGGCGATCGGAACGGGCCACGTCGGTCGCCGCGCTCGGCGCGCTGCACGTGCACGGGACACCGGTGGACTGGCCCGTGCTCCTCACCGGCCGCGGCGACGCGGTCGACCTGCCCACCTATCCGTTCCAGCGGCAGCGCTACTGGCTGGACCCGCTGCCCGATTCCCGCCCCGGCGGCGCGTCGCAGGACCCGGAGACCTGGCGCTATCGCACCCGGTGGACACCCTGGGCCGGACATTCGGGCGCGCAACCGTTCGGCACGTGGGTGGTGGTGAGCCGGCCGGCGAGCCCGGACGCGGACGCGTGCGTGCGGGCCCTCGAACGGCGCGGCGCGGTGGTGCGCCGGCTCGATGTCGACGCGACGCGCTACGACCGGGCCGAGCTGGCCGAGCGGCTGCGCGGCTGCGGCGCCGTCGAGGGAGTGCTCTCGCTCCTGGCCGACCTGCCGGGTGAACGGGCCGACCTGCCCGGTCTCAACCACGCGCCGGCGGCCACCCTGGCCCTCGTGCAGGCCCACGCCGACGCCGACCCGGGCGGGAGGGTGTGGTGCCTGACCTTCGGCGCCGTGTCCACCGCGGCCGGCGATCCGGTCGTGCACCCGGACCAGGCCCAGATCTGGGGGCTCGGTCGTGGTGCCGCGCTCGAACTGCCCGGCGGCTGGGGCGGCCTCGTGGACCTCCCGGTCGCGGCCCGGCCCTCGGCCGACGCCGGCCCGGACGCGCCCGCCGAGGACGCCGACGTCTGGTCCCGGCTCGTGGACGTGATCGCCCACGGCGCCGAGGACCAGGTGGCGATCCGCCCCGACGGCGTGCAGGTACGCCGGCTGGCCCGCGCCGCGTCGCCGGCCGCGACCGACGAACCCGCCTGGCAGCCCGCGGGCACCGTCCTGATCACCGGCGGCACCGGCGGCTTGGGCGCGCACGTGGCGCGCTGGGCGGCGACCGCGGGCGCGCAACGCCTGGTCCTGGCGGGCCGCCGGGGCGCGGACACCCCCGGAGCCGAGGAGCTCGCGGCCGAACTGACCGCGCTCGGCGCCCAGGTGCTGATCGAGACCTGCGACGTGGCCGACCGGAGCGCGGTGCGGCGCCTGGTGGACCGGATCGACGCCGACGGGCCGCCGCTGCGCGCGGTGGTGCACGCCGCCGGGGTGACCCAGGCCGCGCCGATCACGGACACCTCGTTCGTCGACTCCGCCCGGATCACCGCGGGCAAGGCCGCAGGCGCGGTCAACCTGGACGCCGTGCTGGCGGATCGACCGCTGGACGCGTTCGTGCTGTTCTCCTCGATCGCCGGAGTCTGGGGCAGCGGCGCGCAAGGCGTGTACGGAGCCGCCAACGCACACCTGGACGCGCTGGCCCTGGACCGGCGCGCCCGCGGCCTGACCGCGACCTCGATCGCCTGGGGACCGTGGGGCGGCGGCGGCATGGCCGAGCACGACGAAGGGGACCAACTCGCCCGGCGCGGCCTGCGCGCGATGCCCGCAGCGGACGCCGTGGCCGCGATGGCCCACGCGGTGGGTCTGGCGGACACCGACGTGGTCGTCGCCGACGTGGACTGGCACACGTTCGCGCCGCGCTTCACCTCGCTGCGCCCCAGCCCGCTGCTGGGCGACCTGCCCGAGGTCGGCGCCGCCCTCGCCGCGCGGGCCGCTCCGGCCGGCGGCCCGGGTGCGGCCGACCCCGGCCTGGCCGGTCGGCTGGCGGCGGCCGGGGCCGTGGAGCGCGAGACGATCCTGCTGGACCTGGTGCGCGGCGAGGTCGCGGCGGTACTGGGCCACACCTCGGCCGGCGGAGTGCAGGCCGACCAGGCGTTCCGCGACCTGGGGTTCGACTCGCTGACCGCCGTCGAACTGCGGGATCGACTCAGCCGGGCGACCGGCGTCGACCTGCCGAGCACGCTGGTGTTCGACCATCCCACCCCCACCGACCTGGCCACCCGGCTGCGGGCCGCGCTGACCGGCGACGACGTCTCGGTACTCGCCCCGGTGCTGGCCGAACTCGACGGGCTGGAGGTCGCGTTCGGCCGGGTGGCGGACGAGGATCCGCAGGTCCGGGCCCGGGTCGCGCTGCGCATGCGGCGCTTCGTGGAACGGCTCGCCGCACTGGACCGGGACGACCTCGCGGCATCGGACGGGGCGGGCGTCGAGACCGCCTCCGACGACGAACTGTTCGCCCTGCTCGACCACCATCTCGAAGCCCCCGGGCAGGCCCCGAAAGGTGACCCCTCATGAGCGGCAGCGAAGACAGGCTGCGGGACTACCTCAAGCGCGCGACGGTCGACCTCCAGCGGGCCCACGCCCGCATCGCGGAGTTGGAACGACCCGAGCCGATCGCCGTCGTCGGCATGTCCTGCCGCTATCCCGGCGGCATCCGTTCGCCCGAGGACCTGTGGCGACTGGTCGCCGACGGGGTGGACGCGGTCGGCGGGTTCCCCCTGGACCGCGGCTGGCCGGTCGAGGAGCTGTATCACCCCGACCCCGACCACCTGGGGACCAGCTATGCGCACGAGGGTGGATTCCTGGACGGCGCGGGCGAGTTCGACCCGACGTTCTTCGGCATCTCGCCGCGCGAGGCACTGGCGATGGACCCGCAGCAGCGGCTGCTCCTGGAGACCTCCTGGGAGGCGTTCGAACGCGCCGGGATCGACCGGCGCACCCTCAAGGGCAGTTCGACCGGCGTGTTCGTCGGTGGCACCCCCACCGGCTACGGAGCCGGCGTGGAGCGCATGCCCGAGGGCGTCGAGGGCTACGCGCTCACCGGCAGCGTCGGCAGCGTGATGTCCGGTCGGGTGTCCTACGTGCTGGGCCTCGAAGGCCCCGCGGTGACCGTGGACACCGCGTGCTCGTCCTCGCTGGTGGCACTGCACCTGGCGGTACAGGCGCTGCGCGGCGGCGAGTGCACGATGGCGCTGGCCGGCGGGGTCACCGTGATGGCCACCCCGGCCGCGTTCATCGAGTTCAGTCGCCAGCGCGGACTGTCCGCCGACGGACGGTGCAAGCCGTTCGCGGCCGCGGCCGACGGCACCGGCTGGGCCGAGGGCGTGGGCATGCTCCTGGTCGAACGGCTCTCCGACGCGCGCCGCCGAGGCCACCCCGTGTTGGCGGTGGTGCGCGGCAGCGCGGTCAACCAGGACGGCGCGAGCAACGGCCTGACCGCGCCCAACGGCCCCTCGCAACAGCGGGTGATCGAACAGGCGCTCGCCAACGCGGGGTTGGCTCCCGCGGACATCGACGCGGTGGAGGCGCACGGCACCGGCACCCGGCTGGGCGACCCGATCGAGGCCCAGGCGCTGATCGCGAGCTACGGGCCCGGCCGCGCGCCCGACCGGCCGTTGCGCCTGGGCGCGGTGAAGTCCAACCTCGGCCACACGCAGGCCGCGGCCGGAGTGGCCGGCGTGATCAAGATGGTCATGGCGATGCGCCACGGCACGCTGCCCGGGACCCTGCACGTGGACGAGCCGACGCCGCGCGTGGACTGGTCGTCCGGCGCGGTCGAACTGCTGACCGACACCGTCGCCTGGCCGCCGGCGGCCGGCGAACCGCGTCGGGCCGGCGTGTCCGCCTTCGGGGCCAGCGGTACGAACGCCCACGTGATCCTGGAGGAGGCCCGCCCCGAGCCCGCCCATCCGCAGGCCGAGGACGGCCCGGTCGCCGGCGCGCCGCACGACGCCCGGTCCGGGCCGCTGCCCTTCGTGGTGTCCGCCCGCGGCGAAGCCGGATTGCGCGCCCACGCCGGCGAACTGGCCCGCCACCTGCGGACCGAGCCCGGCAGCACGCTGCCGGACATCGCCCTCACCCTGGCCGTGCACCGCTCCGCCCTCGACGATCGAGCCGTCGTCCTGGCCGCCGACCGCGCGCAGTTGCTCACCGGCCTGGAGTCGCTCGCCGCGGGGGAGCCCGGACCACACGTGCTGTGCGGCACGGCCCGCTCGGTGACGCGACCGGTGCTGGTGTTTCCCGGCCAGGGTTCGCAGTGGCTGGGCATGGCCGCCGAACTGCTGGACTCCGCACCCGTGTTCGCCGAGCGGTTCGCCGCCTGCGAGAGCGCGTTGGCGCCCTTCGTGGACTGGTCGCCGACGGCGATCCTGCGCTCGGAATCCGAGGAGTGGCTGAACCGGGTCGACATCGTCCAGCCCGTGTTGTGGGCGGTGATGGTGGCGCTGGCCGAACTGTGGCGCTCCTTCGGCGTCGAGCCCGCCGCGGTGGTGGGCCACTCGCAGGGCGAGATCGCCGCCGCGTGCGTCGCGGGCGCGTTGTCGCTGCAGGACGGCGCGAAGGTCGTGGCACTGCGCAGCAAGGCCATCCTGGCGCTGCCCGGCGACGGCGGAATGGCCTCGATCGGCGCCCCCGCCGAGCGGGTGGCGGAACTGCTCGCGGACTACGCCGGCCGGATCTCGGTCGCCGCGGTCAACGGTCCGGCATCGGTGACGGTGTCCGGCGAGTCGGCCGCCCTGGACGAACTGCTCGCGGACTGCGAGCGCGCGGACGTGTGGGCGCGCCGGGTCCCGGTGGACTACGCCTCGCACTCCGCCCGGGTCGAGTCGATCCGCGAACGGCTGCTGATCGAGCTGGCCGACATCCGACCGACTGCGGCCGCGGTGCCGTTCTACTCGGCGGTGACCGCCGACCGGGTGGAGACCGGCACCCTGGACGCGGAGTACTGGTACACCAACCTGCGCGAGACCGTGCGCTTCGAGGAGACGGTCCGGCTGCTGCTCCGGCAGGGCCACGACGCGTTCATCGAGGCCAGCGCCCACCCCGTACTGACCACGGCCCTGCTGGGCACGATCGAAGCCGCCGACGCCCGGGCGCTCGCACTGGGAACCCTGCACCGCGACCAGGACAGCACCGCGGGCTTCGTCACCGCCCTCGCCCGGGCGTACGCGAGCGGCGTCGACGTGGACTGGAGTGCGCTGCTCGCCCGGCCCGGTGCGGCCCGGACCGACCTGCCCACCTATACCTTCCAGCGCGAACGATTCTGGTTGGAGTCCGCACCCGTCGAGGTGGTGGTGCCCGCCGACGCCGAGGCGAGTGCGACGCCGGGGGAGGCGCGCTTCTGGGCGGCGGTCGAAGGCCGTGACCTCGATGCCCTGGTGACCATGCTCGGGGTGACCGGCGCGTCCGGCCGGGCCGAGTTGGCGCCGGCGATCGACTCGTTGGCCGCCTGGCGCGACGGCCGCCGCCTCGGCGCGACCGTCGACGATTGGCGCTACCGGGTGATCTGGCGCCCGGCGACCGACACCCGCGGCGCGCGGCTCGACGGCACCTGGCTCGTGGTGTCGGCCGAGGACGCGACCGACCCGACCCTCGCGGCGCAGTGCGTGGCGGCGCTGAGCGCACACGGCGCGCGGGTGGTGCAATTGCCGGTCATCGCGGCCGACGTCGACCGCGGACCGCTGGCCGAGCGGATCGCCGCGGTCCGCGCGGAGTCGCCGGACGAGGGCTTCTCCGGGGTGATCTCGCTGCTGGGTCCGGAGGAAGGGGCCCGCGAGGATCATCCGGCGCTCTCGCACGGCGTGGCCGCCACGATCGTGCTGGCCCAGGCCCTCGCGGACACCGAACCGGGCGGCCCCCTGTGGTGCCTGACCCGCGGCGCGGTCTCGGTGGCGACCTGGGACGCGCTGACCCACCCGGCCCAGGGCCGGGTCTGGGGCATCGGCCGGGTGGTGGGTCTGGAGTTCCCCCGACTGTGGGGCGGGCTGGTCGACCTGCCCGACCGGCCCGACGCCCGTGCCTGGGCCCGTGTGGTCGGCGTCCTGGCCGGTGCCTCCGGCGAGGACCAGGTCGCCGTGCGCGACTCCGGCGTCCTGGTCCGCCGGTTGGTCCGCGCCTCGGCCGCCGACCGGACACCGGTGCGCGACCCGCGGCCCACCGGGACCGTCCTGGTCACCGGTGGCACCGGCGGGCTGGGCGCCCAGGTCGCGCAATGGGCCGCCGAGAACGGCGCCGAGCGACTCGTGCTGACCAGCCGGGCCGGACCCGCCGCCCCCGGCGCCCGCGAACTCGCCGACCGACTGGCCGCGTTGGGCCCACAGGTCACCGTCGCCTCGTGTGACATGGCCGACCACGACGCGGTGACCCGACTGGTCGCCGAGATCGACGCCGACGGCCCGCCGCTACGGGTGGTCGTACACGCGGCCGGCCTCGGTCAGGCCAGCGCGCTCGCCGACACCGACCTGGCCGAGAGCGCCCGGCTCGCCGCGGGCAAGGTGGCCGGTGCGGCGGTGCTGGACAGCGTCCTGGGCGACCGACCGCTCGACGCGTTCGTACTCTTCTCCTCGATCTCCGGCCTGTGGGGCAGCGGCATGCAGGGCGTCTACGCGTCCTCGAACGCCTACCTGGACGCGCTTGCCGAACACCGCCGTTCGCGCGGCGCGACCGCGACCTCGATCGTCTGGGGCCCGTGGGCGGGCGCCGGCATGGCCGACGACGAGCGGGCCCACGAGATCCTGGCCAGCCGCGGCGTACGCATGATCGACCCGCGCACCGCCATCGCCGCGATGGACCGCGCCCTGGAACTGGACGACACGGTCGTGGTCGCCGCCGACATCGACTGGGAACGATTCATCACCGGCTTCACCGCCCTGCGGCCAAGCCCGCTGTTCAGCGAACTCCCGGACGCCCAACGGGTGACGACCGCGGCCGCGGGCCGCGACGACGGCGCAGCCGCGAACAGCGACCTGGCCCGCCGGCTCGCCGAGGTCACCCCCGCCGAACGCGACGCGATCGTCCTGGACACCGTCCGCACCCAGGTCGCCAAGGTCCTGGGCCACACCGCCCCCGCGGCCGTGCCCGCCGACCGGGCCTTCCGCGACCTCGGCTTCGACTCGCTCACCGCCGTCGACCTGCGCAACCGGCTCAACGCCGAGACCGGCCTGGCGCTGCCCACCACGCTGGTCTTCGACTACCCCACCTCGCAGGTGCTCGCCAAACACATCCTGATCTCGCTCGGTGGTAGCCAGGATCGTGCCGCCCTTCCCGCCGCGCGATCGGCGATCCGCGACGACGAGCCGGTGGCGATCGTCGCGATGGCCTGCCGCTTCCCCGGCGGCGTCACCGACCCGGAACAGTTCTGGAACCTGATCGCGGCCGGCACCGACGCGGTCGGCGGGTTCCCCACCGACCGCGGCTGGGACGTCGAAGGGCTCTACCACCCGGACCCCGACCGGCCCGGCACCTTCTACACCAACGAAGCCGGATTCCTGGACGCCGCAGGGGACTTCGACGCCGACTTCTTCGGCATCAGCCCCCGCGAGGCACTCGCCATGGACCCGCAACAACGTCTCCTCCTGGAGACCACGTGGGAACTGTTCGAGCGCGCGGGCATCGATCCGGACGCGCTGCGCGGCAGCGCCACCGGCGTCTTCGTCGGCGGCACCCCCACCGGATACGGCACCGACGTGGCGCGCATGCCCGAAGGCATCGAGGGCTACGTGCTCACCGGCAACGCGGGCAGTGTGATCTCCGGGCGGCTGTCCTACCTGTTCGGCCTCGAAGGCCCGGCGCTGACCGTGGACACCGGCTGCTCGTCCTCGCTGGTGGCGCTGCACCTGGCGGTCCAGGCGCTGCGCCGCGGCGAGTGCTCGCTGGCCCTGGCCGGCGGCGTGTCGGTGACCTCGACGCCGGGCGGCTTCGTGGAGTTCAGCCGACAGCGGGCCCTGGCCGGCGACGGACGCTGCAAGCCGTTCGCCGCGTCGGCCGACGGCATGGGCTGGTCCGAGGGCGTCGGCATCCTGCTGGTGGAACGGCTCGACGAGGCGCGGCGCAACGGCCACCCGGTGCTCGCCGTCATCCGCGGCAGCGCGATCAACCAGGACGGCGCCAGCAACGGGCTGACCGCGCCCAACGGTCCCTCCCAGCAGCGGGTGATCCGGGCCGCCCTCGCCGATGCGGGGCTGGCCGCCGAGCAGATCGACGCGGTCGAGGCACACGGCACCGGCACCACCCTCGGCGACCCGATCGAGGCCCAGGCGTTGATCGCCACGTACGGCAGTGGTCGCGACCCCGAACGGCCGCTGTGGATCGGCTCGGTGAAGTCCAACATCGGGCACACCACGTCGGCCGCCGCCGCAGCCGGGATCATCAAGATGGTGATGGCGATGCGCCACGGCGTGCTGCCCAAGACCCTGCACGTGGACGAGCCGACCCCGCACGTGGACTGGTCCGCCGGCGCCGTCGAGTTGCTGACCGAGGCCAGGAACTGGCCCGCGGGCGCGGAACCGCGCCGCGCCGGCGTCTCGTCCTTCGGGATCAGCGGGACCAACGCGCACCTGATCCTGGAGCAGGCCCCCGAGACGATCGACGCGCACGCCGGCCCGGCCGAACCCGCGTCCGCGTCGGAGTCGGAGTCGGAGTCGGATTCCGAAACACCCGTACTGCCCGACCCCACCGTCCTGCCGTTCCTCGTCTCCGCGAAAAGCCCCGAGGCACTGCGCGCCCAGGCCGCCCGGCTGGCCGCCCACCTGGACGACGACTCCGGGCACGGCATCGCGCTGCCCGACCTGGCCCACTCGCTGCACACCACCCGCTCGGCCCTGCCGCATCGCGCCGTCGTTCGGGCCGACGACCGCGAGGGGCTGCTGCACGGGCTGGCGAGCCTGGCCGCGGGCACCCCGGCCGCCTCGGTCGTCCAGGGCCAGGCCCGGCACGGCGAACGGGTCGTGTTCGTCTTCCCCGGCCAGGGTTCGCAATGGGCCGGCATGGCACTCGAACTGCTGGACGGCGCACCGGTGTTCGCCGCACAGATCGCCGCCTGCGAGCAGGCCCTGGCCCCGTACGTGGACTGGTCCCTCGAAGAGGTGCTGCGTGCCGACGCCGAAACCGCCCAGGCGTGGTTCGCGCGCGTCGACGTGCTCCAGCCCGTGTTGTGGGCCGTGATGATCGCGCTGGCCGAACTGTGGCGCTCGTGCGGCGTCGAACCCGCCGCCGTGGTCGGACACTCGCAGGGCGAGATCGCCGCGGCCTACATCGCGGGCGCCCTGAGCCTGGCCGACTCCGCCCGGATCGCCGCCCTGCGCAGCCGGGCCATCACCGCCCTGTCCGGCCGCGGCGGCATGCTCTCCGTCGGCGAACCGGCCGCGCAGGTCACCGCCCGCCTGGACCGATGGCACGGACGGCTGTCGGTCGCCGCGATCAACGGCCCCGGCTCCACCGTGGTCTCCGGCGACACCGCGGCCCTGGACGAACTGATCACCCAGTGCGAGGCCGAGGGTGTCCGGCATGGCCGCATCCCCGTCGACTACGCCTCGCACAGCGCGCACGTCGAGGAGATCCGCGACCGGCTCGCCGACGTGCTCGCCGGGATCGAACCCCGCCCGGCGCGCATCCCCTTCCACTCGACGGTCGTTGCCGGCCGGCTGGACACCACCAACCTCGACGCCGACTACTGGTACCGCAATCTCCGGCAGACCGTGCGCTTCGAGGAGACCGTGCGCGCCCTGGTCGAAGCCGGACACACCGCGTTCGTCGAGGTCGGCGCCCACCCCGTGCTGGTCGCCGGCATCGAGGAGGTACTCGACGAAACGGACCGCAACGCCGTGGCGTTCGGCACGCTGCGCCGCGACGAGCCGGACGTCGAACGATTCCTCGGCTCGCTCGCCGAGGCCCACGTGCACGGACTGCCGGTCGCCTGGCACACGGTCCTGGGCACCGGCTTCGGCCGACGCATCCCGCTGCCGACCTACGCGTTCCAGCACCGGCGGTACTGGCTGGAGTCCGGTACCGGCCGGTCCGGTGCGGGCGACGCCGGCGAACTGGGACTCGCCCCCGTCGACCACCCGCTGCTGCTGGCCGGCACCACCCTGTCCGACCTCGGCCACCTGGTCCTGACCGGCCTGATCTCCCGACGCACCCACCCGTGGCTCGACGACCACGCCGTGGCCGGCACCGTCCTGCTGCCCGGCACCGCGTTCGTGGACCTGGCGATCCGCGCGGCCGACGAGGCGGGCTGCGGCCGACTCGACGAACTGACCCTGGAAGCCCCGCTGATCCTGCCGCCGACCGGCGGAGTACGGATCCAGATCGTGGTCGGTCCGCCCGACGACACCGGCCGCCGCGGTCTCACCGTGCACTCCCGCCCCGCCGCCGATCGGGCCGAGGACGACGCCGGTTGGGAACGGCACGCCAGTGCCCTGCTCGCCCCGACCGCCGGCAGCGCCGACTTCGACCTGACCACCTGGCCGCCGGCGGAAGCCGTCCCGCTCGACACCGCCGACTTCTACACGCAGGCCCGCGCCTCCGGCTACGCCTTCGGGCCCGCCTTCCAAAGCCTGCAACAGGTCTGGCGGGTCGGCACCGAGGTGTACGCGGAGGTCGCGCTCGGCGAACGCGAACGCGAGGAGGCCGGGCGATACGGCCTGCATCCGGCCCTGTTGGACGGCGCGCTCCAGGCGTACGGCCTGGCCGGCTCCGGCGGCCGGGACGCCAGGATTTTGCTGCCGTTCACCTGGACCGGCGTCGCGCTGCACGCCTCCGGCGCCCGGCGGCTGCGGGTGCGGCTCATCCCCGAGGGCACCGACACGGTCACCGTGCTGGTGGCCGACCATGCGGGCGCTCCCGTCCTGCGCGTCGACTCGCTCGTGTTGCGCCCCGTCGCCGTGGATCGGATCGCCGGCGGTCGGGACGTCACCCGCGACGCGCTGTTCACCGTCGACTGGAAGCCGGTGACCGCACCCGACACCGGCACCGCCGCGGACACCTGGGCGGTGCTCGGCACACCCGGCACCCCGGGCGTCGACGACCTGCTCGCCGATCTCGCCGACGCGGGCATCGTCCCGGCCGTGTACCCGGACCCCGCCGCCCTCGGCGCCGCCGTCGAAGCGGGGTCGCCGATACCGGACTTCGCCTTCCTGACGCCGAGCGACGGCACCCCGGGGGAGCCCGCCGCGCAGCCCGCGAGCCTGGCCGAGCGGGTGCACGCGAGCACCGCCGGGGCCCTGGCCGACCTCCGATCCTGGATCGCGGACCCCCGCCTGGCCGACTCCCGCCTCGTGGTGCGCACGTGCGGCGCGGTGGCCACCGGGCCCGGGGAAACCGTCGCCGACCTCGGCCGGGCCGCGATCGTCGGGCTGGTGCGCTCGGTGCAGAGCGAGCACCCGGACCGCTGTGTCCTGATCGACACGGACGCGCGTGCCGCCTCCCGGGCGTTGTCGCCCACCGCGGTTCGCGCCTCGCTCGCACTGGGCGAGCCGCAACTCGCGGTGCGTGACGGCGCGTTGTATGCCCCCCGACTCGGTCGGATCGGCGGGTCCGCGGCCCTGTTGCCACCGGCGGGCCCGTGGCGGCTGGACACGATCCGCGCCGGGACACTGGAGAACCTCGCCCTGGTCCCGTCCTCGGTCGCCCCGGCGGACGGGGCACCGGGGGAGGGGCAGGTGCGGATCGCGGTACGGGCCGCGGGCCTGAACTTCCGGGACGTGCTGATCGCACTGGGGATGTATCCCGATGCCGCGACGATGGGCGGCGAAGGCGCCGGCGTGGTCACCGAAGTCGGGTCCGGGGTACCGGGATTCGAGGCCGGGGACCGCGTCCTGGGGATGTTCGCCGGCGGCTTCGGCCCGCATGCCGTCGCCGATCACCGGATGCTGGCGAAGGTGCCGGACGGTTGGTCCTTCGAACAGGCGGCGTCGGTGCCGGTGGCCTTCCTGACGGCGTACTACGGGCTGGCTCGACTGGGCCGGTTGGGCGCGGGCGATTCGGTGTTGATCCATGCCGGTGCGGGTGGTGTGGGGATGGCGGCGGTGCAGATCGCGCGTCATCTGGGTGCCGAGGTGTTTGCGACGGCGAGTGAGGGCAAGTGGGACGCGTTGCGTGGTTTGGGTCTGGACGATGCGCACATCGCCTCGTCGCGGACTCTGGACTTCGAGGAGCGGTTCCGTGCGGCGACCGGTGGTCGCGGGGTGGATGTGGTGTTGAACTCGCTTGCGGGTGAGTTCGTGGACGCGTCGTTGCGACTGGTCGCCGACGGCGGCCGGTTCGTGGAGATGGGCAAGACGGACGTGCGGGACGTGGACGTGGTCCGGGCCGCGCATCCGGGGGTGGTCTCGTACGAGGCGTTCGATCTGGTCGAGGCGGCCGGTGCGGACGGGGTCGCGGAGTTGTTCGCGGTGTTGCTGCCGTTGTTCGAATCGGGTGCGCTCGTGCCGATCGTGGTGCGGTCGTTCGATGTGCGGCGGGCGCCGGAGGCGTTCCGGTTCATGTCGCAGGCGCGGCACACGGGCAAGTTGGTGTTGCGGATGCCGGTGCCGCCCGACCCGGACGGCACGGTGCTGATCACCGGCGGAACCGGCACCCTGGGTGGTCTGGTGGCCCGCCATCTCGTGGTCGAACACGGCGTGCGAAGCCTGGTGTTGGCCGGCCGTCGAGGCCCGGACGCGCCCGGCGCGGCCGAGTTGGCGGCCGAACTCACCGAACTCGGCGCGGACGTCGTCGTCGAGGCGTGTGACGCGGCGGACCGGGAGGCGTTGGCCGCGGTGTTGGCCCGCATCCCGGACGGACGTGCGCTCACCGGCGTGGTGCACGCCTCCGGTGTCCTGGACGACGGCATGGTCGAGTCGATGACGGCCGAGCGACTGGCCCGGGTACTGCGGTCCAAGGTCGACGGCGCGATCAACCTGCACGAACTGACCGCCGACCACGACCTCTCCGCCTTCGTACTCTTCTCCTCCCTCGCGGGTCTGGTCGGCAGCGCCGGACAGGCCAACTACGCCGCCGCCAACACGTTCCTGGACGCGCTCGCCCAGGACCGGCGCGCCCATGGCCTGACCGCCACCTCGCTGGCCTGGGGTCTGTGGGCCCGGGCCAGTGGGCTGACCGGCGAACTCGCCGAGGCGGACGTGGCCCGGATGGGGCGCGGCGGCATCCTGCCGATGGCGCCCGAGTTGGGACTCGCCCTCTTCGACGCCGCCCGCGGCAGCGACGAGGCGCTGTTGGCCCCGGTGCGCATCGACGGCAGTGTGCTCCGGACCGGCCGGGTGGCGCCGATCCTGCGCGGCCTCGCCCGAGGGCCGGCCCGGCGCACCGCGTCGACCGAAGCGACGGCTACCGGCCCCTCCCTGGCGCAGCGCCTGTCCGGGCTGTCCTCGGCGGACCGCGAGGAACTGCTCGTCGACCTGGTTCGGGCCAATGTCGCCGCGGTCCTGGGCCACGGCTCGGCGGGCGCGGTGGATCCGGACCGGGCCTTCCGGGACCTGGGCTTCGACTCGCTCACCGCCGTGGAGTTGCGCAACCGCCTCACCGCGGACACCGGACTGCGGTTGCCCGCCACGCTGATCTTCGACCACCCCTCTCCGGCCGAACTCGGCCGGCGGTTGCTCGAAGACCTCGCGCCGGAATCGGCCGACGCACCGGAGAGCACCCCGGAGCACGGCGCCGCGCCGGAGCCGGCCGCGCTGCGCGGCGGCGACCCGCCGGCCGCCGACGCCGGCGCGTCGATCGCGCTGATGGACGCCGACGAACTCATCCGGCTGGCCCTCGAGGGAGCCGGCGAGTCCTGACCCCCGGCCCGGCCCGACGCCACACGTCGGCCGGGCACCCGATGATCGGCCCCGCCGGGCACACCCGCGGGGC
>NZ_JBHZAV010000089.1:0-38175 GCF_042754445.1 Embleya sp. NPDC059213 | reverse complement strand
ACCTCGGTGGTCGCCGTCGGATACGGCAGTGGGCAGGAAACGCTGGCGAAGCTCGGGGTGCTCGGGCCGACCCGGATGGACTACCCCGGAACGATGGGAGCGGTGCGCGCCGTGGCTCGGTACGTCGGACAGATTCTCGCGGAGTCGTAGAGTTGGCTACCGATTACTACGAGGTCCTCGGGGTACGGCGGGACGCCACCCCGGAGGAAATCAAGAAGGCCTTCCGCCGGCTTGCTCGGGAGCTGCACCCGGACGTCAATCCGGACCCGAAGACGCAGGACCGGTTCAAGGAGATCAACAACGCCTACGAGGTCCTCTCGGACCCGCAGAAGCGACAGATGTACGACCTCGGCGGCGACCCGCTGTCCTCCGGGGGCGGCGGGGGCGGCGGCTTCGGCCAGGCCGGCTTCGGCTTCAGCGACATCATGGACGCGTTCTTCGGCCAGGCCAGCCAGCGCGGACCGCGCTCGCGTACGCGCCGCGGCCAGGACGCGATGATCCGGATCGAGATCACCCTCGAAGAGGCCGCGTTCGGCACCACCCGGGAGATCCAGGTGGACACCGCCGTCACGTGCAACACGTGCAACGGCGAGGGCGCCGCCCCGGGTACCTCGGCACAGACCTGCGACATGTGTCGCGGGCGCGGCGAGGTCAGCCAGGTCACCAAGTCCTTCCTGGGCCAGGTCATGACGTCGCGGCCGTGTCCGCAGTGTCAGGGCTTCGGCACCGTGGTCCCGCACCCGTGCCCCGAGTGCGCGGGCGACGGCCGGATCCGCGCGCGGCGCACGCTCACCGTCAAGATCCCGGCGGGCGTGGACAGCGGCACCCGGATCCAGCTCGCGGGCGAGGGCGAGGTCGGCCCCGGCGGCGGCCCGGCCGGCGACCTCTACGTGGAGATCGTCGAGGTCCCGCACACCACCTTCCAGCGGCGCGGCGACGACCTGCACTGCACGGTCACCATCCCGATGACGGCGGCGTCGCTGGGCACCAAGGTGCCGTTGCAGACGCTGGACGGCACCGAGGAGATCGACATCCGCCCGGGCACCCAGTCGGGCCAGTCGATCCCGCTGCACGGACGCGGCATCACCCACCTGCGCGGCGGCGGTCGGGGCGACCTGATCGTGCACGTCGAGGTGCAGACGCCGAACAAGCTCGACCCCGAGCAGGAGGAGCTGCTGCGGCGGCTCGCCAAGCTGCGCGGCGAGGAACGGCCCTCCGGCCAGTTCACGCCGGGCCAGCAGGGCCTGTTCTCCCGGCTCAAGGACGCGTTCAACGGCCGATGAGGCCGGCTGCGGCGCGCGCGGGTGTTCTACGCGCGCGCCGCGTCGTCGTAGCGCGCCGGACGGGCCGAAATCGCCCGATCCGGCGCTCGGTCGCGCATCCGCCCCGGACGGTGGCGCGAGTTCGGGTCGAGGACACGCCCTAGGCTTGGTCGGGTGACGCGAGCCGAGCCGTCCTTGAGCGAACGGGGAGCATGATGCCGACGACCACCGACCCGACCCGGCTGACCGCGCTGCCGATCGTGCAGGCGCCGATGGCGGGGGCGGCCGGATCCGCGCTCGCGGCCGAGGTCGCGCGCGCGGGCGGGCTCGGCTTCCTGGCCGCCGGGTATCGCTCGGCCGACGCGCTGGCCGCCGAGATCGGGGAACTGCGCGCGTTGATCGGCGACGCGCCGTTCGGGGTGAACGCGTTCATGCCGCACCCCGCGCCCACCCGGGCCCAGGACGAGCGCACCCGGCGCTACGCGACCTCGCTGGCCCGGGCCGCCGCACACTACGGAGGCACCGTCGGCACGCCCGCCCCCGGCTCGGAGCGGGACGACTGGGACGCCAAGCTCGCGCTGCTGCTCGCCCACCCCGTCCCGGTGGTGAGCTTCACCTTCGGCCTGCCCGACCTCGACGCGATCGGCGCGTTGCGCGCCGCCGGCACGTCGACCGTGGCCACCGTGACCACGCCCGAGGAGGCCCGCCTCGCGAGCGCCGCCGGGGTCGACGCGCTGTGCGTGCAGGGCATCGAGGCCGGCGGCCACCAGGGCGGCTTCGCCAACCCGGACGCCCCCGCCCCGTACGGCCTGCTCACGCTGCTCACCCTGATCGCCGCCGAGACCGAGCTGCCGCTGATCGCCGCCGGCGGCCTGATGACCGGCCGCCAGATCGAGGCGGTGCGGCTCGCCGGCGCGAGTGCCGCCCAACTGGGCACCGCCTTCCTGCGCTGCCCGGAAGCCGTCGCGCCCGCCGCGCACAAGGCCGCGCTGGCCGACCCGGCCTTCGATCGCAGCGTGCTCACCCGCGCCTTCTCCGGCCGCTGGGCCAGGGGACTGCACAACGGCTTCGTGGCCCGCCACGAGGCCGAGGCCCCCGGCGTCTACCCCTACGTCCATCACCTGGTCTCGCCGATCCGCAAGGCCGCCGCCGCCCGGGGCGAGGCCGACGGCCTGGCCCTGTGGGCCGGTCAGGGCTGGCGCCTCGCCCGCGAGGAGCCGGCCGCCGAAGTGATCGGCCGGCTCGTCGACGAGATGGCCGCCACCCGAAAGGCAGCCGCTTGAGCGCCCCCGTCTTCCTCGCCCCCGGCGACGCCATCCGGCACGGCCGGCAGGTCGTCCTGGACGGTGTCGAGGGCCGGCACGCCGTCACGGTGCGCCGCCTCGTCGCCGGTGAGCCGATCGTCCTGGCCGACGGCGCCGGACTGGCCGTGCACGGCACGGTCAACCGCACCGAGGGCAAGGACACGCTGTACGTCGACGTCGACTCGCGCACCGAGGAACCCGCCCCCACCCCCCGGATCGTGGTGGTCCAGGCACTGCCCAAGGGCGACCGCGGCGAACTCGCGGTGGAGACGATGACCGAGGTCGGCGTCGATGTGATCGTGCCCTGGGCCGCCGCCCGCTGCATCACCCAGTGGAAGGGCGAACGCGGCGCGAAGGCACTGGCCAAGTGGCGCTCGACCGCCCGCGAGGCGGGCAAGCAGGCCCGCCGGCTGCACCTGCCCGAGGTGACCGAGCCGATGAGCACGCGTGGGGTGGCCGCCCTGCTGGGCGAGGCCGCGTTCGCGGGCGTCCTGCACGAGGACGCCGACGCGCCGATCGCGACCGCCGGCACGCCGACCGAGGGCGACCTGGTCCTGGTGGTCGGCCCCGAGGGCGGGGTGTCCCCGGACGAACTGGCCGCGTTCGCCGCCGCCGGCGCGAGCGCGTACCGCCTGGGCCCGACCGTGTTGCGTACTTCCACGGCCGGCGTCTCGGCCGCGTCCGTGTTGTTGGCCCGCTCCGGCCGCTGGGGCTGAAGCGGCGGACGGGACACCTGACTACGATCGGGGGCGACCGCCCGTGATCGACTCGGACCCGATGGAGGCACCCATGGCTGCGGGGGAACCCCAGGCCGACTGCCTGTTCTGCAAGATCCTCGCCGGCGACGTCCCGGCCACGATCGTCCGCGAGACCAAGGACGTGGTGGCCTTTCGGGACATCAACCCGCAGGCGCCCACCCACGTCCTGGTCATCCCGCGTGCGCACTACGCCAACGCGGGCGAACTGGGCGCCCAGGCACCGGAATTGGCAGGCACCCTGCTCGCCGAGGCGGCGGCCGTCGCGGCCGCCGAGGACCTTGCCGAGGCGGGCTACCGGATAGTCTTCAACACCGGCGCCGGCGCCGGCCAGACCGTCTTCCACGTGCACGCGCATCTGCTCGGCGGTCGTGGGCTGAGCTGGCCTCCCGGTTAGTCGTCGAGTGTCCACCAGGGAATTCGTCGTTCTCGGCACCGCGAGCCAGGCCCCGACACGACAGCGCAACCACAACGGCTACCTGCTGCGTTGGGACGGCGAAGGGCTGCTGTTCGACCCCGGGGAGGGCACCCAACGGCAGATGGCGCACGCCGGGGTGGCCGCGCACGACATCACCCGGATCTGCGTGACGCACTTCCACGGTGACCACTGCCTCGGCCTCCCCGGCGTGATCCAACGCATGTCGCTGGACCGGATCACGCACCCGGTGACCGCGCACTACCCGGCGAGCGGACAACACTGGTTCGACCGACTGCACCACGCGACCGCGTTCCACGAGAGCGCCGTGCTGATCGAGCACCCGCTGGCGGGCGAGCACGTCGAACTGCCCGCCGGGCCCTTCACGCTGGAGGCCCGCCGGCTCTCCCATCCGGTCGAGTCGTACGGCTACCGCGTGGTCGAGCCGGACGGCCGCCGGATGGTGCCCGAGCGGCTCGCCGCGCACGGCATATCCGGCCCGGACGTCGGTCGGATCCAGCGCGAGGGCCGCGTCGGCGAGGTCACCCTCGAACAGGTCAGCGTGCCGCGCCCGGGCCAGCGGTTCGCCTTCGTGATGGACACCCGGATGTGTGCGGGCGCGGTCGAGCTGGCGCGCGACGCGGACCTGCTCGTGTGCGAGTCCACCTTCGCCGACGCCGATGCCGAGCTCGCCCGCGAGGTCGGCCACCTCACCGCGCGCGACGCGGCGGTCATCGCCGCCGAGGCGGGGGCGCGTCGGCTGGTGCTGACCCACTTCTCGCAGCGCTACTCCGACGTGACGCCGCTCCTGGAGCAGGCCCGGGAGGTTTTTCCGGACACCGTCGCGGCGCACGACCTGGACCGGATCGACGTGCCCAGGCGGCGGCAGCCGGCGGAATAAACCCCGGGGTCCGCCGGGACCGGAGAGCTACCATTGAGCAACATCGAACCGCTTCCCGAGCACGGAAATGAGGCGTGATCAGGCCGCCAAGGCCGCCCATGGCTCCCACGACGAACGCGCGAGGCGCGAGCTCCGAGAACACCGCGCGCGAGAGCACGCGCGAAACTCCGACCGCGCAGGCCCAGGCGAAGATCACGATCCCCGCCAAGCACCCCATGGTGGCGCTCCTCGGGTCCGGCGACTCGTTCCTGCGAGTGGTCGAGCAGGGGTTCCCCGCCGCGGACATCCACGTCCGCGGCAACGAGGTCACCGTCTCCGGCACCGAGGCCGACGTGGCCCTGATCCGCCGGCTCTTCGACGAACTGCTGGTCATCGTGCGCACCGGCCAGCCGCTCAACGAGGAGGCGGTCGAGCGCTCGGTGGCGATGGTCCGCTCCGGCGACGGGCACGGCCCCGCCGAGGTGATGACCCTCAACATCCTGTCCAACCGCGGCCGCACGATCCGTCCCAAGACGCTCAACCAGAAGAGCTACGTGGACGCGATCGACGAACACACCATCGTGTTCGGCCTGGGCCCGGCGGGCACCGGCAAGACCTACCTGGCGATGGCCAAGGCGGTCCAGGCCCTGCAGTCCAAGCAGGTCACCCGGATCATCCTGACCCGCCCGGCGGTCGAGGCCGGCGAGCGCCTCGGCTTCCTGCCCGGCACCCTCTACGAGAAGATCGACCCCTACCTGCGCCCGCTCTACGACGCGCTGCACGACATGATCGACCCCGACTCGATCCCCCGCCTGATGGCGGCCGGCACCATCGAGGTCGCCCCCCTCGCGTACATGCGTGGAAGGACGCTCAACGACGCCTTCATCATCCTGGACGAGGCGCAGAACACCTCGGCCGAGCAGATGAAGATGTTCCTGACCCGACTCGGGTTCGGATCGCGGATCGTGGTGACCGGCGACACCACGCAGGTGGACCTGCCCGGGGGCACCCAGTCCGGGTTGCGCGTGGTGCAGGAGATCCTGCGTGGCGTGGACGACATCGCGTTCTGCCACCTCACCAGCGAGGATGTGGTGCGACACAAGCTGGTCGGCCGGATCGTGGACGCGTACGCGCGCTACGACATCCGGGTCGAGGCGGACGGCCGTGCGAACGGCAGCGGCGCCAAGGGTGACCTGCCCGCGACGCGTGGTCGGCGACCGGGCGATCGCAACGGGCGGGGCAAGCACACAGTGAACATGCAAACAGTGGAACGGGAAGTGAACTGAAGGCCATGTCCATCGACATCGCCAACGAGTCCGGCACGGGGGTGGACGAACACGCGATCGTGGACGTCGCCCGGTGGACGCTGGACCGTATGCGCATCCATCCACTGGCGGAACTGTCCGTGGTCATCGTGGACGAACCCGCGATGGAACAACTGCACATCCAATGGATGGACCTGCCCGGTCCGACCGACGTGATGTCCTTCCCGATGGACGAACTGCGTCCCGGCAAGGCCGACGAGGATCCCCCGCAGGGGCTGCTCGGCGACGTCGTGCTGTGTCCGACCGTCGCACAGCGCCAGGGCGCGGCGGCCGGCCACTCCATGGACGACGAACTGCACCTGCTGACCGTGCACGGCGTGTTGCACCTGCTCGGCTACGACCACGCCGAGCCGGACGAGGAGCGCGAGATGTTCGCGCTCCAGAAGGAGTTGCTCGAATCCTGGCGGGAGGCCCGTCGCGCCGCGGGAGACCGCGGATGATCCCGCCATCGGATCCATCCGCCCCGAGCCGGACCCGGCCTTGGGGCGGCAGTGCCCGCTGACAGCGTGCTGCAACTCGTGGTCGGCGCGATCGTCCTGGTGGTGGTGGCCGGCCTCTTCGCCTGTCTGGAGACCGCCCTCGCGCGGATCTCCCGGGTCCGCGCCGAGGAACTGGTTCGCGAGGAACGCCGGGGCGCCAAGCGCCTGTTGACGGTGGTTCAGGATCCCGCCCGCTATCTCAACCTGGCTCTGCTGGTGCGGGTCGCGTGCGAGCTGTCGGCGGCCGTCCTGGTCACCGTCGTGTGCATGGACGACTTCGCCGAGACCTGGCAGGCGGTGCTGGCCACCATCGGCATCATGGTCGTGGTGTCCTACGTCGCGGTCGGGGTGTCCCCGCGCACCGTCGGCCGCCAGCACCCGGTCACCGTGGCGACCATCGGCGCACCCGTGCTGTTCGGACTCGCCCGCGTGCTCGGACCGCTGCCCAGGCTGCTGATCCTGCTCGGCAACGCGCTCACGCCCGGCAAGGGCTTTCGGGAGGGCCCGTTCGCGTCCGAGGCCGAACTGCGCGCGTTCGTGGACCTGGCCGAGAAGGACTCGTTGATCGAGGACGACGAGCGCGAGATGTTGCACTCGGTGCTGCAACTGGGCGACACCATCGTGCGCGAGGTGATGGTGCCCCGCCCGGACATGGTCTTCATCGAACGACACAAGACGTTGCGCCAGGCGATGTCGCTGGCGCTGCGCAGCGGTTACTCGCGGATCCCGGTGATCGGCGAGAACGAGGACGACGTGGTGGGCATCGTCTTCCTCAAGGACCTGGCCCGGCGCAGCACGATGGGCGATCCCGGCTGGGCCAAGGAGAGCGTCGACTCGATCATGCGCGCCGCGACCTTCGTGCCGGACAGCAAGCCGGCCGACGACCTGCTCCGCGAGATGCAGGCCGACCGCACGCACATGGTCGTGGTGGTCGACGAGTACGGCGGCACCGCCGGGCTGGTCACCATCGAGGACATCCTGGAGGAGATCGTCGGCGAGATCACCGACGAGTACGACACCGAGACCGCGCCGGTGGAGCAACTCGCCGACGGCACCTTCCGGGTCACCGCCCGGCTGCCCGTGGACGAGCTGGGCGAGTTGTTCGGCCTCGAACTCGACGACGAGGACGTGGAGACCGTCGGCGGTCTGCTCGCCAAGGCACTGGGCCGGGTGCCCATTCCGGGCGCGACCGCCGTGGTCGAGGGCCTGCGGCTGAGCGCGGAGAGCCCGTCGGGCCGGCGCAACCGGGTCGGCACGATCGTGGTCGGCCGGGTCGAGTCGGAGCACGACGAGCGATCGAGCGCCGCGGACACCCGCTCGGGGGCCGAGCGCAATCGATGACGGGCCGTCGGGTGGGCCGCCGCCTCGGGCGCGGCCCCGGACCGGCGGCGAGTTAGGGTGTGCGGCACCCGTACCGCGCCGAACAGGAGAGCCCCCGTGAGCGCCGAGACGCCCGAGTTCGCCGTCGACCCCGAGGACGCCAAGCTGGTCACCCTGGCCCGGGCCACCCGGGCCCGCAACGGGGCGAGCGAGGGTGCCGCCGTGCGCGACGAGACCGGGCGCACCTACACCGCGTCCACGGTCGCGCTGCCGTCGCTGGAGTTGTCGGCGCTGCGCACGGCCGTCGCGATGGCGGTCGCGGGCGGGGCACGTGGTCTGGAGGCGGCGGCGATCGTCGGGGCCGAGGCCGCGGTGACCGAGGCCGACCGGGCCGCGGTGCGCGATCTCGGCGGCGCCGGTACGCCGATCCTGTCGGCCGGTCCGGACGCGGTCGTGCGCGCCGTCGCGAGCGTCTGAGGCCCGATACCGACCGCCTCGGGGCGGCGGCCGCACCCGCGACGCAAGGAACGCTCGCTTCTTGAGCGACAATGTCACCCATGAGTGATCGCCCTAACCCCTCCGCGCCCGTCCACCGCTCGGGCTTCGCGTGCTTCGTGGGCCGCCCCAACGCCGGCAAGTCCACCCTGACGAACGCGCTGGTGGGCACGAAGGTGGCGATCACGTCGGGCCGCCCCCAGACCACCCGCCACACGGTGCGCGGCATCGTGCACCGCCCCGACGGCCAGCTCGTCCTGGTGGACACCCCCGGCCTGCACAAGCCGCGCACGCTGCTCGGCCAGCGGCTGAACGACCTGGTCCGGGCCACCTGGGCGGAGGTCGACGTGATCGGCTTCTGTATCCCGGCCGACCAGAAGGTCGGCCCCGGCGACCGGTTCATCGCGGCCGAGCTGGCCGAGGCCAAGCGCACGCCCAAGGTCGCGATCGTGACCAAGACCGACCTGGTGGACCAGCAGACCCTGGTCCAGCAGTTGCTCGCGGTGCAGAAGATGGGCGAGGACGTCGGCATCGAGTGGGCCGAGATCATCCCGGTCTCCGCCGTCGGCGACAGCCAGGTGACCCTGGTCGCCGACCTGCTGATGCCGCTGCTGCCGGCGGGCCCGTCGTTGTACCCGGACGGCGAGCTCACCGACGAGCCGGAGATGGTGATGGCCGCCGAGCTGATCCGCGAGGCCGCGCTGGAGGGTGTCCGGGACGAACTCCCGCACTCGCTCGCGGTGGTCATCGAGGAGATGATCCCGCGCGAGGACCGCCCGGCGGACAAGCCGCTGCTCGACGTGCACGCGAATCTCTACGTGGAGCGGCCGAGCCAGAAGGCGATCGTGATCGGGCACAAGGGCGCGCGGCTCAAGGACGTGGGCACGCGCGCCCGCAAGCAGATCGAGGCGCTGCTTGGGACGCCCGTCTACCTGGACCTTCACGTGAAGGTGGCCAAGGACTGGCAGCGCGACCCCAAGCAGCTCCGCAAGCTCGGTTTCTGAGGTCGGTCGAGGGGTCAGCGGCCGTACGGGCCGGACTGGTTGGCGTTCGCCTTCACCAGCACGAACACGGCGGCGCCGATGGTGATCACGGCGCCGACCAGCACCATCCACAGCCCGTACTCGGCCGTGAGGTCGACCTTCTCCAGGATCTTCTTGGCCCGGTCGACCTGGGAGTCGGGCAGGTCCGCGTCCTGGATCGGCAGCCGGGTCTTGTCGGCGATGTTCCAGATCGCGAAGCCCAGGGCCACGACGCCGGCGACCCCGGCGCCCGCGGCGACCTGTGCCTTGCGCAGCGCGATGCCGATGCCGAACAGGACGACGGCGATCAGACTCGCGGTCAGGGTCCACTTGCCGTCGCCCTGGAGGCCCTTGATCGGGTGGTCCTCGCCCTTGGCGCCGATCCAGGCCAGGCACGAGCCGACCGCCGCGATCGCCGCAGCGACCACGCCGGCGATCGCCGCCGGCGCGAACGCCGCCGCTCCGCCACCCATGCCGCCTCCGCTCGGCGTGGGCGGCGGGTAGCCACCGGGCTGCTGCCCGTAGCCCGGCTGCTGTCCGTACTGCTGCGGGGGCTGCTGCCCGTATCCGGGCGGCGGCTGTTGGCCGTACTGCTGCGGCGGCTGCTGTCCGTATTGCGGGGGAGGCTGCTGCCCGTAGCCGCCCTGTTGCGGCTGTCCGTAGCCCGGCCCGCCCTGCTGGGGGTATCCGCCGGGCTGGCCCTGACCCGGCTGTGGTCCGTATGGGCCCTGGTTGTCGTAGCTCATGGTCAGTGAGCGTAGGAGGAACCCGGCCGGCGGGGGAGGGGCTGGGCCGAAAAGATCACATGTGTTCGTATGCCGGATGCCGGCTCGACCGCCGCGAGCGTTCGGGTATGGTTGCGAAATCATGCGTCAGTGGCTGCTTCTCCTTAGCCGCCGCGCCGGGGGCTCATCCCTCTGACAGAGGTCAGACCGGCTCCCCCGTCGCGGGGATAGAGGCATGTCCGCACGTCGGAGCCTCCGGGATGTCGTTTCCTCCCGTCGCCGGCCTACCTGCCGTTGCAGCCCCGTTCCTCGCGTACAGGAGACCAGCCGCATGCCTTCCGTGAATCGCCCCACGCCGATCACCGCCTCGTCCGTGACGCAGCAGCCGTCCGGAATGCCGATTCACAAGTACCAGCCGTTTCGGGGCGTCGACCTGCCGGACCGCACCTGGCCGTCGAAGACGATCACGGTCGCACCGCGCTGGCTGTCCACCGACCTGCGGGACGGCAATCAGGCGCTGATCGACCCGATGAGCCCGGCCCGCAAGCGGACCATGTTCGACCTGCTGGTGCGGATGGGTTACAAGGAGATCGAGGTCGGTTTCCCGGCCGCGTCGCAGACCGACTTCGACTTCATCCGCTCGATCATCGAAGAGGGCGCGGTACCGGACGACGTCACCATCTCGGTGCTGACCCAGGCCCGTGAGGAACTGATCGGGCGCACCGTCGAGTCGCTGATCGGTGCGCCCAAGGCCACGGTCCACCTCTACAACGCGACCGCGCCCGCCTTCCGCCGGGTCGTCTTCAACGTCGACCGCGAGCAGTGCAAGGCGATCGCGGTGTCCGGCACCGAGCACGTGATGCGCTTCGCGGACAAGCACCTGGGTGCGGAGACCGCGTTCGGCTACGAGTACTCGCCGGAGATCTTCATCGACACCGAGCCGGACTTCGCGCTGGAGGTCTGCGAGGCGGTGATGGACGTATGGCAGCCCGAGGCCGGTCGCGAGATCGTGCTGAACCTGCCCGCGACCATCGAGCGCTCGACGCCGAACGTGTACGCGGACCAGATCGAGTGGATGAGCCGCAACCTGACCCGCCGTGAGTTCATCGCGCTGTCGGTGCACCCGCACAACGACCGGGGCGCCGCGGTGGCGGCGTCCGAGCTGGCCGTGATGGCCGGCGCCGACCGGGTCGAGGGTTGCCTGTTCGGGCACGGCGAGCGCACCGGCAACGTGGACCTGGTCACGCTGGGGATGAACCTGTTCAGCCAGGGCGTAGACCCGATGATCGACTTCTCCGAGATCGACGAGATCCGGCGCACGGTCGAGTACTGCACCCAACTGCCGGTGCACCCGCGCC
The DNA here is from genome assembly GCF_042754445.1 of Embleya sp. NPDC059213. Taxonomy (NCBI): domain Bacteria; kingdom Bacillati; phylum Actinomycetota; class Actinomycetes; order Kitasatosporales; family Streptomycetaceae; genus Embleya; species Embleya sp. NPDC059213. The sequence goes on along the minus strand of NZ_JBHZAV010000089.1, from coordinate 26,835 downwards.
ACCCGTACGCGGGCGACCTGGTGTACACCGCGTTCTCCGGCTCGCACCAGGACGCGATCAAGAAGGGCCTGGAGGCCCTGGACCGGGACGCGGCCGAGGCGGGCAAGCCGGTCGAGGAACTGGACTGGGCGGTGCCGTACCTGCCGATCGACCCCAAGGACGTGGGCCGCACCTACGAAGCGGTGATCCGGGTCAACAGCCAGTCCGGCAAGGGCGGCGTGGCCTACGTGCTCAAGGCCGACCACAAGATGGACCTGCCGCGGCGTGCGCAGATCGAGTTCTCCCGGATCATCCAGACCAAGACCGACGCCGAGGGCGGCGAGGTCACGCCGGCGCAGATCTGGGCCACCTTCCGGGACGAGTACCTGCCCACCCCGGACGCCCGCTGGGGTCGGCTGGAGCTGCGCGGTCACCGCACGGTCTCCGGCGCGGACGGCAAGGACGTGCTGACCGTCGAGATGAGCGTGGACGGCGCGGTGCAGACGCTGGAGGCGATCGGCAACGGCCCGATCGACGCGTTCGTGCGGGCGCTGGGCGGCCTGGGCTTCGACGCGCGGGTGCTGGACTACACCGAGCACGCGATGAGCGGCGGCGAGGACGCGCGCGCCGCGGCCTACGTCGAGTGCGCCGTGGACGGCCGGGTGCTGTGGGGCGTGGGCGTGGACGAGAACATCGTGCGCGCGTCGCTCCAGGCGGTGGTGAGCGCGGTCAACCGCGCCGCGCGCGGCTGACCGGGAAGCTTTCGCGAACGGCGGTTCCCGGCACGACGGGGACCGTCGTTCGCATGCTCGCGAATCCGCCCTTTTCGACGGCCCGACGCTCCGCCCCCGGCAAACAAAAGTAACCATCTGTCCGCTTTCGATGACGCTTCGTGAAAATCGTGGCAGCATCGGAGCAGGCGGAAATACTGCATTCCGTCGCGTGGGACGCAGGGGGCTGCACCATGTTCTTCGTCGTGGGCATCCGGACCATTCGATCGGCGATCGGGGACGGCGAATTCCACTGTCCGGCGTGTGGGGGCGATCGGCGCTTCCGCAAGGGCGGCGGTCGGCGTCGACTCGTGGTGTTCGGCGTCGCGCTCATCCCGCTCGGGCGAGCCGGCTCCGGCATCGAGTGCGCGGTGTGCTGCACGCGGCACGACGCCTCGGTGTTGGAGACGCCGACCGCCCGTGCGCTCACGCTGCTGCTGCGCGAGGCGGTGCGTGCCCTCGTGGTGGCCGTCGTGGCGGCCGTGGACGACGAGCCGCACGCGGCGGAGGCGGTGCGCGCGGCCGCGGTGCAGACGGTTCGGGCCGCGGGCATGCCGAGCTACGACGCGTGCACGCTCGCCGCCGACGTCGGGGCGCATGTGGCGCAGGACACCGCGTGGGCGCTCGCCGAGATCGCGCCGCATCTGGCGGTCGCCGGGCGCGAGCACCTGGTCGGTGTCGCGGCCCGGGTCGCGCTGGCCGGTGGGGCGTACGACCCGGCACATCGGGTGATCCTCTACCACGCCGGCGACCGACTCGGGCTCGGCCGGGCCCGCATCGATCATGTGCTCGCAGGTCCGTGAGCCGTGAGCCGGGCCCGCCGGTGGTGAGCGCCGCCCCGGCGCGTCGGCCGAGCGCGGCACAATGGGAGCATGAGCCTCCTCCGTGACGAGGGTGTCGTCCTGCGCGCCCAGAAGTTGGGTGAGGCCGATCGCATCATCACCCTCCTGACCCGCGACCACGGCATCGTGCGCGCCGTCGCCCGCGGGGTGCGCAAGACCAAGTCGAAGTTCGGCGCCCGGGTCGAGCCGTTCGCGCACGTGGACATCCAATTCTTCACCCGGGGCAGCGACTTCCCCGGTCGCGGCCTGCCGATCATCACGCAGGCGGAGACCCTGGGCGCGTACGGCGGTCGCCTCGCGCTGGACTACCCGGCGTACACCGCCGGGACGGCGATCCTGGAGACCGCCGAGCGGCTGACCGACCACGAGCGCGGCCAGCCGGCGCTCCAGCAGTACCTGCTGCTGATCGGTGCCCTGCGCACCCTCGCGATGGGCAGCCACGAGCCCGGCCTGGTGCTGGACGCGTTCCTGCTCCGTTCGCTCGCGGTGGCGGGTTACGCGCCCAGTTTCGTCGACTGCGCGCGCTGCGGCCTGGACGGACCGAACCGGTTCTTCTCCGTGCAGGGCGGTGGGACGGTGTGCGGCGACTGCCGTCCGGCCGGATCCGTCGTACCCTCACCCGAGACCCTTTCCCTGCTCGGTGCGTTGTTGACCGGCGACTGGGGCCGAGCCGACGCGAGCGAGCCGCGGCACCGGCGCGAGGGCAGCGGCCTGGTGGCCGCGTATCTGCAATGGCATCTGGAGCGGGGCATCCGCTCGTTGAGATTGGTGGAGAGATCGTGAGTCAGTCGCGTGGCCGCTTCGGCCTGTTCCCCCGCCGCCGGCGGGCCGAGTCGGCGCCCGCCCGGGCGGCTCGCGAGCAGCGGCACTACCGCGACCCGAAGCCGCACGCCGAGGGGGCGCTGCCCCCGGAGATCCCGGCCGACCTGGTGCCCCGGCACGTGGCGCTGGTGATGGACGGCAACGGTCGCTGGGCCAAGGAGCGCGGTCTGGCCCGCACCGACGGGCACACCGCGGGCGAGGCGTCGTTGTTCGACGTGGTCGAGGGCGCCGCGCAGATCGGCGTCAAATACGTCTCCGCGTATGCCTTTTCCACCGAGAACTGGAAGCGTTCGCCCGAGGAGGTGCGCTTCCTGATGGGCTTCAACATCGACACGATCCACCGGCGGATCGACGAGATGGACGAGCTCGGCGTGCGGATCCGCTGGTGCGGTCGGCGGCCCCGGTTGTGGGCGAGCGTGATCCGGGAGCTGGAGATCGCCGAGGAGCGGACCAAGGACAACACCAACCTCACCCTGGCGATGTGCATCAACTACGGCGGCCGGGCCGAGATCGCGGACGCCGCCGCGCTGATCGCCCAGGACGTCAAGGCGGGCCGGCTCGACCCGAAGAAGGTCGACGAGAAGTTGTTCGCCAAGTATCTGGACGAGCCGGACATGCCCGATGTGGACCTGTTCATTCGGTCCTCCGGTGAGCAGCGCACGTCCAATTTCCTGCTGTGGCAGTCCGCGTACGCCGAGATGGTCTTCCTCGACGTGTTGTGGCCGGACTTCGACCGGCGGCACATGTGGCAGGCGTGCGAGACGTACGCGTCGCGCGATCGCCGCTACGGCGGCGCGCTGCCGAACGCGGTCGCCGCCGCGGAGTCGGCGGCGGAGCCGGAGCCGGTCTCCTCGGGGTCCTCGGCCGCGTCGAAAGCCTGATCACCCCCGGCGGACCGCTCCCGACCGGCACCGCTCGTCCGAGTGGGCGACGATCGGCGGGTGAAAGGTTCGTAAAGCGGGGTGTGCGCTCGGCGGCAGCCGCTCGATCAATGCGAACATGACCATCATGTTCGAAAAGAGCGCGCCGCCGCGCCCCGCTGCCGCCGCCCGGACGGCGCCACCACCACCGCGCAGCGCCGAGTCGTCCGCGACCGTCGGGTCCGCCTCGCACGGTCGCCCACCCGCCGAGCGGTGGCGGCCGGGCCAACTCGAATTCTTCGTCCTCGCGCTGGTCGTGCTGCTGTTCGCCCAGCCGTGGATCGTGGATCGACTCGGCGCGCCCGCGGTGCAGACCTGGGCCACCGTGTTCGTCGCGATCTCCGTGCAGGCGCTGCCGTTCCTGGTGCTCGGCACGCTGCTGTCGGCGGCGATCACCGCGTTCGTGCCGCCGTCGGTGTTCACCAAGGTGTTGCCCGGACGGCAGTCCCTGGCGGTGCCGGTCGCGGGCGCGGCCGGGGCGATCCTGCCCGGTTGCGAGTGCGCGTCCGTGCCGGTGGCCAGTGGGCTGATGGCGCGCGGGGTGGCGCCCGCCGCGGCGTTGGCGTTCCTGTTGTCCTCGCCCGCGATCAACCCGATCGTGCTGACCGCGACCGCGGTGGCCTTTCCCAAACAACCCGAGATGGTGCTCGCCCGGTTCGTGGCCTCGCTCGGCACGGCGGTGCTGATGGGCTGGTTGTGGGCACGATTCGGTCGGCCCGAGTGGATCAAGGTGATGCGCCGCCCGCACGATCACGGCGGCAACGGCAAGTGGGAGAACTTCCGGCTCGCGCTGCAGCACGACTTCCTGCACGCGGGCGGCTTCCTGGTGATCGGCGCGCTCACCGCCGCGACGCTGAACGTCACGGTGCCCAAGCACGTGATCGACGCGGTCTCCGGTTCGCCGTGGTTCGCGGTGCTCGCGCTGGCCTTCCTCGCGGTGGTGCTCGCGGTCTGCTCGGAGGCGGACGCGTTCGTGGCGGCGAGTCTGATCGGTTTCTCGCCGACCGCGAAACTGGCCTTCATGGTGGTCGGCCCGATGGTGGACGTGAAGTTGATCGCGCTCCAGTCGGGCACCTTCGGGCGCGGCTTCGCGGCCCGGTTCTCCTCGGCCACGTTCGTGGTCGCGATCGTGGCGAGCTACGGCGTCGGATGGTGGTTGTTGTGAGGCGGGACGTCCAGGCGGTGTTGTTGATCCTGATCGGCGGTGCGCTGCTGCGGATCTCGCTGACCGACATGTACCTGCGCTACGTCAAGGACGGGCTGCGTCCCGCGTTGCTCGCGGCGGGCGTGATCCTGCTCGTGGTCGGCCTGATCTCCGTGGTGCGGGACGGGATCCAGCGGCGGGCCGAGGAGCCGGCCGCGGCGCACGCGTCCGCGGAGGCGACCGGGCCCGCCGAGGGGCACGTCGCCGAACCGGCGGACGAGGGCGGGCACGGCCACGACCACTCGGCCGGCCCGCGCGCGGCCTGGTTGTTGTGCCTGCCGGTGCTCGCGCTGTTCCTGATCGCGCCGCCCGCGCTCGGTTCGTACACCGCCTCGCGCTCGGACAACGTGGTGGCCAAGCCGGCCGCCGCCTCGAACGACGCGGGCTTCCCGGCGCTGCCGCCGGGGGATCCGTTGCCGATGACCCTGGCGGACTTCCTGATCCGCTCGGTCTGGGACACCACCGCGCCGCTCAAGGACCGCAACGTCCAGCTCACCGGCTTCGTCACGCCCGGCAAGGCGCCCGGCACGTGGTACGTCACTCGGATGGTGATCAGTTGCTGCGCCGCCGACGCGTTCGCCCGCAAGATCGAGGTGCACGGCGTCGCGGCGCCCCCCACCGACTCGTGGGTGAGCGTCACCGGCCGCTGGCTGCCCAACGGCCAGATCCAGGCGGACGACGCGATGCCCGCGCTGACCGCGACGCGGGTCGATCACATCCCGACGCCGCGGGAGCCGTACGAGTAGATCCGCTGTCACGATGTCACGGTCGCGTCACCGCCGCGTTCGCGTCCTGCGAGCGCGGCGGCGGCGCGACGCCCCCGCTCCTACCGTGAGTTCGCGGACGGATCGCCTGGGGAGGACGATCCGCCGGACAACCGGGGGGAATTGCCATGGGTCGGGGAATGCGTCGTGCCGTCGTCGCGGCGATCATCGTGGGTGTCATGGGGTCGGGCGCGACCGCGTGTCAAAAGAACAAGGGCGGTTCGGACGCCGACCGCAAGCAGGGCACGACCGGCGAGGCGCCGAAGGTCTCGGACCAGGACGGCAGGGCCGGCGACGGTGATCTGCGGGTCGAGGGCGTGTTCCTGAGCGTCACGCCCGGCACGCTGGCCGGCGTCCGGTGCAAGAGCGCGTTCATGGAGACCTTCATCGGCACGATCAGCTTCGCCGACGGGCACAAGGGCGGGCGGATCACCATCAGCTACGGCGGATCCTCCGGCGGCATGAAGCAGGAGAAGATCGAGGTGCCCGCCGGGAAGAAGTCGATCACCAAGACGTTCGCCTACTCGGAGTTCCTCTACGGCGCTTCGATCGCGGCCGGGCAGCTCAACGTGCTGGAGCCCAACCGGGTCGGGTCGGCCACCGTGCGGCCCACCGGGACGTGCACCGAGGGCGGGACCTGGGGTGGCACGACGGCCGGTACGACCGGGGGTGGCACCTGGTAGCCGATCGGGCCGGGTTCAGTCGGCGGCGTTCGCGCACTGTGCGCAGGTGCCGAAGATCTCCAACTCGTGCGAGACGTCGCCGAAGCCGTGTTCGGCGGCGATCCGGTTGGCCCAGCGCTCGACCGCCGGGCCCTCGACCTCGACGGTGCGGCCACAGGAGCGGCAGACGAGGTGGTGGTGGTGGCCGCGGCTGCACCGACGGTAGACCGACTCGCCGTCCTGGGTGCGCAGCACGTCCACCTCGTCCGCGTCCGCCAGCGCCTGGAGGGTGCGGTAGACGGTGGTCAGCCCGACCGCCTCGCCGCGCTGCTTGAGCAGGTCGTGCAGGTCCTGCGCGCTGCGGAAGTCCTCGATCTCGTCGAGGAGGGCCGATACGGCGGCACGCTGCCGGGTGGACCGACCCCGAACCGGGCTCGCGCCGTGGGCGGTGGTCACCTGGGTGCCTCCTCGATCACTACGGGCCGGACGGCGCGCTGTTCTCGTGCCGGCGCGGTGTGTCCATGTCTAGGTCGCCATTGTGCCGGCGCCGGGCACCTCCGCGTCCACCTGTACGTCGTCGACCCGAGCCGGGCCGGCCTCGGCCGCGGCGGCCTCCGCGCGCCGGGCCCGGCGCCGGTTCAGCGGTGTCGCGAGCAGACCCACCAGGACGAACAACGCGATGGCGAGCAGCACGATGGTGGCCCCGGGCGGCGCGTCGACGTAGTAGGTCAGTGCCGTACCGGAGACCGAGACCAGCACGCCGACCACGATCGAGAGCGCGGCGGTCATCGAGAACGTGCGCGAGAGTTGCTGGGCGACCGCGACCGGGACCACCATCAGCGCACTCACCAGGAGCAGCCCCACCACCCGCATGGCGACCGTCACGGTGACCGCCGCGGTGACCGCGAGCAGCAGGTTCAGCGCGCGCACCGGCAGTCCGGTCACCCGGGCGAAGTCCTCGTCCTGGCACACCGTGAACAACGCGCGGCGCAGGCCCAGGGTGACCACGAGCACCGCGACGGCCAGGATCGTGATGATCCGGATGTCCTCCGGCGAGACCGAGGTCAGCGAACCGAACAGGTACGACTGGAGGTTGGCGTTGGAGCCCTCCGGGGCGAGGTTGATCAGCATCACGCCGCCCGCGATGCCGCCGTAGAAGAGCACGGACAGCGCGACGTCGCCGCTGACCCGGTTGCGTTCGCGGATCAGCTCGATCAGCACCGCACCCGCGGACGCGGTGAGCACCGCGGTCCACACCGGGGAGGTGCTGAGCAGGAAGCCCAGGCCCACGCCGGTCAGGGCGACGTGTCCGATGCCGTCGCCCATGAACGCCTGCCGGCGCTGGACCAGGTAGACGCCGACGGCGGGCGCGGCCATGCCCACGAGCAGGGCCGCGAGCAGCGCGCGCTGCATGAAGGGGAAGTCCAGGATCGTCACGAGAGCAGTCCCATCCCGGCGTGGTGCACGGTGTGATCGTCGTGCGGGTGTACGTGGTCGTGGCCCGGCAGCGCGTGTTGGCCGACCGCCCTGGGCGGCGGGCCGTCGTGGCACACGCAGCCCTCGCGCAGCACCACCGCGCGGTCGATCAGCGGCTCCAGCGGGCCGAGTTCGTGCAGGACGAGCAGGACCGCCCGGCCCTGCTCCTGCTGGGCGCGCAGGGTGCCCGCGAGTACCTCCTGGCTGCGCAGGTCCACGCCCGCCATCGGCTCGTCCATGATCAGCAGGTCGGGGCGGCGGGCCAGGGCGCGGGCGATCAGCACCCGCTGCTGCTGGCCGCCGGACAGGTGCGCGATGCCGTCGCGGGCGCGGTCGAGCATGCCGACCGCGGCCAGCGCCTCGTCCACGGCGGCCCGACCCCGGCGACCCGGGCCCAGCACGCGGCGGCCGTCGAGCAGGCCGGAGGTGACCACTTCGCGCACGCTGGCCGGGACACCCGCGGCGGCGGTGGTGCGCTGCGGCACGTAGCCGATCCGGGACCAGTCGCGGAAGCGGGCGAACGGCGTGTCGAACAGTTCGATCGTGCCGCCGGTCAACGGGACCAGGCCGACCAGGGTGCGGACCAGGGTGGACTTGCCCGAGCCGTTGGCGCCGAGCAGGGCGACCACCTCGCCGGGGTGCACGCTCAGGTCCACTCCGCGCAGTACCGGCCGGCCGCCCAGGGACGCGGTGCCGCCGATCAGTCGGGCGACCGGTGCCTGAAGTCGTGTCATGAGCAGCCGAGTCCCTTCCGCAGCGCGTCCAGGTTGGCGCGCATCACCGAGAAGTAATCGTTCTCGGCCTCGTTTTTTATGCCCTCCAGCGGATCCAGGACGGCGGTTTCGATGTTCAGGTCCCGGGCGAGGACCTTGGCGGTCTTGGGCTCGGCCAGGGTTTCGAAGTAGATCGTGGTCACCCCGCGTTCGCGGGCCAGCTTCTGGATGTCGGCGCGGCGGGCGGGGGAGGGCTCGGATTCCGGGTTGACGCCGTTCACCCCGATCTGGTTCAGGTGGTAACGCTCCGCGAGGTAGCCGAAGGCGGCGTGGGCGGTCACGAAGTCCCGGCGGGCGCACGTGGTCAGCCCGGCGGTGAACTCGCCGTCGAGGGTGTTCAGGCGCGTGGTCAGGTCGGCGGCGCGGGCGCGGTAGTCCGCCGCGTTGGCCGGGTCCGCGGCGGCGAGCGATTCGCCCACGCCGCCGGCGATCGCGGCGAGCCGGGTCGGGTCCAGCCACACGTGCGGATCGCCGTGCTCGGCGTCCGCGTGATCGTGGCCCTCGTGCCCGCCCTCCTCGGCGCCGTGCACCTCGGTGCCGTGCTCCTCCAGCGGCGCGAATTTGCCGGCCTCGACGGTGTGCTTGGGTTTGTTCTGCGAGATCGCCTTGTCCACCGCGGGCTGCAGGCCCTTGAGGTAGACCACCAGATCGGCCTGCGAGACCGCGCCGACCTGCTTGGGGGTCAGCTCCAGATCGTGCGGCTCGGCGCCGGCCTTGGTCAGGTTCGTCACCTTCACGTGCGGCCCGCCGACCTGCTGGGCAATGAATTTCATCGGATAGAACGCCGCGATCACCCGCAGCTTCGCGCCCGCGCCGGTGTCCGCCTTCGCGTCGTCGGTGCCGGCGCATCCGGAGAGCAACAAGGCGGACGCGGCGGCGGCCGCAAGCAGGGCAGCCGGGGCGGTGCGGCGTATCTTCATGACAATGATTCTCAACTAGAATGACAATCGTTGTCAATAATAGCGGAATGGGCCAACCGTGGCGGAGTCGGTCGCGGGCATAAGGATTTACCGGGGCGACCGGCGCGCCGGTAGCCTGTGCCGACACTGTCACTGCCCGCATCGTCGCACCGAAGAGAGCATTGTGGCCGCCGACAAAATCGACACCATCGTCAGCCTGAGCAAGCGCCGAGGCTTCGTTTACCCCTGTAGTGAGATCTACGGCGGCCAGAGGGCCGCCTGGGACTACGGTCCCCTCGGCGTGGAGCTCAAGGAGAACATCAAGCGCCAGTGGTGGCGCACGATGGTCACCTCGCGTGACGACATCGTCGGTCTGGACTCCTCCGTCATCCTGGCCCGCGAGGTGTGGGAGGCGTCCGGTCACGTCGAGGCGTTCGTCGACCCGCTGACCGAGTGCACCTCGTGCCACAAGCGCTACCGCGCCGACCACCTCGAAGAGGCGTACGAGGCCAAGCGCGGCAAGCTGCCGGAGAACGGCCTCGCCGACATCACCTGTCCCAACTGCGGGAACAAGGGCACCTTCACCGAGCCCAAGATGTTCAACGGGCTGCTCCAGACCTTCCTCGGCCCCACCCAGGACGAGTCCGGCCGCGCGTTCCTGCGCCCGGAGACCGCCCAGGGCATCTTCGTCAACTACAAGGCCGTCGAGCAGACCTCGCGCAAGAAGCCGCCGTTCGGCATCGCCCAGACCGGCAAGAGCTTCCGCAACGAGATCACCCCCGGCAACTTCATCTTCCGCACGCGCGAGTTCGAGCAGATGGAGATGGAGTTCTTCGTCAAGCCGGGGGAGGACGAGACCTGGCAGGAATACTGGATGCAGCAGCGCTGGGACTGGTACGTCGGTCTCGGCCTCAGCCCCGACAACATGCGCTTCTTCGAGCACCCGAAGGAGAAGTTGTCGCACTACTCCAAGCGCACGGTCGACATCGAGTACCGCTTCAACTTCGGTGGCACCGAGTTCTCCGAGCTGGAGGGCATCGCCAACCGCACGGACTACGACCTGCGCACGCACTCGGAGAAGTCCGGCACCGACCTGTCGTACTTCGACCAGGACGCGGGCGAGCGCTGGTTCCCGTACGTCATCGAGCCCGCCGCGGGCCTGAACCGGGCGATGCTCGCGTTCCTGCTCGACGCGTACTTCGAGGACGAGGCGCCCAACGCCAAGGGCAAGCTGGAAAAGCGCACCGTGCTGCGCCTGGACCCGCGCCTGGCGCCGGTCAAGGCCGCCATCCTGCCGCTGTCGCGCAACACCGACCTGTCGCCCAAGGCCCGCGGGCTGGCCGCGGACCTGCGTCAGTACTGGAACTGCGACTTCGACGACGCCGGTGCGATCGGCCGCCGCTACCGTCGCCAGGACGAGATCGGCACGCCGTTCTGCATCACCGTCGACTTCGACACGCTCGAGGACGACGCGGTGACCGTGCGCTCGCGCGACACCATGCAGCAGGAGCGGGTGTCGCTCGACCAGGTCGTGGGCTATCTCGCGGCGCGGCTGCCGGGCTGCTGACCCGGAGCCGGCCGTAGGCCGGGCAACGAACGTGAGGGGCGCCGTCCACGACGGCGCCCCTCACGTGCATCGCGGCCCGGCCCGGGGCCGTCGCGCGGATCCCGCCCGACCACGCCTAGCCCATCTTGAAGATGCCCGCCACGATCCGGTCCGTCATCCGGTAGTTCAGGTCGCCGAAGACGGCGCTCGCCGCCTTGGAGACCGCCTCGCCCTGGCCCTTGAGCGGCGCGCCGTCGGCCCGGCCGATGTCGATCACCAACACGTAGTGCCCGGTCGTGGTGGAGACCGCGATGTGCTCGGAGCCGTCCTTGAAGGTGATCCCGCTCGACGCGGGAGGTGTGAGCCACGCGGTCGGCGACGTCGCGAACGGAATCGCGTCCAGCGCCTTGCGCAGCTCCTGCGCCTTGGGCTTGTCCGGTACCGAGATCACCGACAGCGTCGCCACGAACTTGCCGGCGGAGTCCTTGTACGACCCGCGCAACACGCCCAGGCAGTCGTTCCGGGTCAGCGCCGAGCCGGTCGCGGTGACCGCCTTCGAGCAGTCCTTGGCCGCCGAGCCGTCGACGGCCAACTGCCGGTACTTGGCGCCGCTGCGCCCGTCGAACTCGCCGGCTTCCTTGAAGAAGTAGTCCGTGGTGAAGGACAACTTGTCGGTGGAGACCGCGTCGATGTCGCTCGTGTTCGGCGGCGGCGCGGACTGGAACCCCTTGGGCTCGTCCGCGGGGGCGGGGGTCGAGCCCTGCGGTGCGGGCAGCGAGCCGCCGTTGTTCACCGGCTTCGGCGAGGAGTTGGCGGCCGGCTTCTTGTCGTCGCCGTCGTCGCCGGAGACGAGGAGGAAGGCCCCGCCGCCGATCACCGCGAGCGCCGCCACCGCGGCCACCGGCACCAGCCACTTCGGCCGCCTCGGCGGCGCGGGCGGCGGCGGCCCGCCGTACCCCTGGCCGTACTGCTGCGGGTACGGCTGACCGTACGGCTGTTGTCCGTGCGTGGGTTGCCCGTAGGGCTGCTGCTGCCCATAGGGCTGCGGACCGTTGTTCGGCTGTCCGTACGGCTGTTGCCCGTGGCCGTAGCCGGGCCCATTCGGGGGCTGCGGGGGCGGGAAGGCACTCATGGTGCGGAGATTAGTTCATCGGGGCGACCCGGCCGGGGCGGATCCACCGGCCCGGCCGGTCGCCGCGACCAGTCGGGCCCGGGTCTCCATCAGCGCGAATCCCAGCAGATTCGACCCGCGCCACAGCTCGGGATCGCCGGCCCGCTCGTCGTCCGCGGCCAGCCCGATGCCCCAGATGCGATCCACCGGGCTGGCCTCGACCAGCACCCGCCGCCCGGTGCCCAGCAAGAAGGCGCCCATCGCCGGGTGTTGCCCGAACTTGGCCACATTGCCGCGCACGATCAACTCGAACCGCTCGTCCAGCCAGCGCCGCTCGTCGAAACCGCGCACCTGCCGACCGATCGCCTTGGCGGCCTTGGGGTGCGCCGCGGCCAACACCCGCCGTTCCGCGTCCGCGTCGTCGAACATCCGCGCCTTGCCCGCCATCATCCAGTGCTCGGCCGTGCGATAGGTCACGTCGTCCACCGTGAACGGCGACGGATACCACTGACTCAGGCAGCTCGAGTCGACGCCGTCGAGCGGCTCCCGATGACCCCAGAAGAAGACGTACTTCACCCGCGGTGTGCGCCGGGCCCGCAGGATCAGCGACGCGACGTCGCGGGGCTCGGCCGTCGGCGCGGCATCCGGCTCGTCGGTCGTCGTCCCGGAATCGGGGGAATCGGTGGTCATGCCCGCGATGGTGTCAGGACCGGCGGACACCCGGCATCCGCTTATTCCCCGAAGGCGTGCCTCCCCGGTGGGCGACAATGGATCGATTCCGTTTCCCGCACCCTTCTGGAGCACCGTCCATGGCACCCGCCGACGCACCCATCCCCGACGCGACCGGCAGCCCGTGGGCGCCGCTGCGCCTGGGCGCCGCGGGCGGTGCGCAGATCTGGCCACCGGTGGTGCTGGCCCCGATGGCCGGAATCACCAACGCGCCGTTCCGCACGTTGTGCCAGGAACAGGCCGAGGCGGCCACCACCGCACGTCCCGCCGGGTTGTACGTCAGCGAGATGATCACCACCCGCGCTTTGGTCGAGCGGGACGCCAAGACGCTGCGCCTGATCCGCTTCGCCGACACCGAGCGCCCGCGCAGCATCCAGCTCTACGGCGTCGACCCGGACATCGTCGGCCGCGCGGTGGCGATGATCGTGGACGAGGACCTGGCCGACCACATCGACCTCAACTTCGGCTGCCCGGTGCCCAAGGTCACCCGCAAGGGCGGCGGCTCGGCGCTGCCCTACAAGCGCAACCTGCTGCGCGACATCCTGCGCTCGGCGGTCAAGAACGCCCGCGGCGTGCCGGTCACCATCAAGATGCGCAAGGGCATCGACGACGACCACCTGACCTACCTCGACGCGGGCCGGATCGCCGTGGACGAGGGCGTCACCTGGGTCGCCCTGCACGGCCGCACCGCCGAGCAGCACTACGGCGGCACCGCCGACTGGTCGGCCATCGCCCGGCTCAAGGAGGTCGTCACCGACATCCCGGTGCTCGGCAACGGCGACATCTGGGACGCCGAGGACGCGTTGCGGATGATGCGCGAGACCGGCTGCGACGGCGTCGTGGTGGGCCGCGGCTGTCTGGGTCGCCCGTGGTTGTTCCGCGACCTGGTCTCCGCGTTCGAGGGCAGCGCCGACCGGGCCCGCCCGACCCTGGGCGAGGCCACCGCGATCATGCGCCGGCACGCGGTGCTGCTCGCCGAGTGGATCGGCGACGAGGCGCACGGCGTGACCGACCTGCGCAAGCACGTCGCGTGGTACATGAAGGGCTTCTCGGTCGGCGGCACCATCCGCCGCGGCCTGGCCACCGCGAGCAGCCTGGCCGAACTCGACGACTGGTTCGGCCGGCTCGACCTGGACCAGCCCTGGCCGATCGGCGCCGACGGGCCGCGCGGACGCACCGCCGGCGGCAAGCGGGTCGTGCTGCCCGAGGGCTGGCTGGACGACCCCGAGTGCGCGCTGCCCCCGGTCGACGCGGAGCTGGACCACTCCGGCGGCTGACCCAGGCCCGGGCGGCGGAGAATTCCACAAGGTCCCGTTTGCCACCCACAGTGACGTCGTACAGTGAGTGGATGCCCAAGATTCGAGCGTCCTCCGTCGCCGAACACCGCGCGATGCAGCACGCCGCGCTGCTCGACGCCGCGCGGAGCCTGCTCGACGAGGGCGGTTTCGCCGCACTGACCTTCCCCGCGCTGGCCGAACGCACCGGGCTGGCCCGCTCCTCGCTCTACGAATACTTCGCCTCGCGCGCGGCCGTGGTCGAGGAACTGTGCGCGGTGGACCTGCCCGCGTGGGTGGCCGAGGTCGAGGACGCGATGGGCGCGACCGAGGACCCGGCGCAAAAGATCGCGGCCTACGTGGCCCGCCAGTTGGAACTGGTCGGTGATCGCCGTCATCGGGTGGTGGTCGCGATCTCCACCGGCGAACTGGACGCGAACGCGCGCGAACGCATCCGGGCCGCCCACGGGCGCATCGTCGAACTCGTGGTGGACGCACTGGCCGCACTGGGCCACCGGGACCCGATGCTGGTGGCGACCCTGGTCCAGGGCATGGTCGACGCGGCGGTCCGGCGGATCGAGTGTGGCGCCGACCCCGGCGCGGTCGAGGCGGCCACGCTGGCCCTGGTGCTCGGCGGCGTCGCCCGGGTCGGATAGCTCGCGCCGTTCGGATACAGCCGCACCCGCACCCGGCGCAGCAACGTGAGCGGATCCCGATACTCGGGCACCAGCAATCCCCAGTGCAGGCACGGCTCGCCCAGATGGAACGGCCCCGGAGCCAACTCCCCGAGCGGCTCGCCCGCCGCGATCGCCCGCCCGGCCGACACCGACGCGAGCACCGGCTCGTAGGTCGTGCGCACGGCGCCGTGCCGCACGCTGACCACACCCCGCCCGGCCACCGATCCGGCGAACACCACCACCCCCGCGCCCGCCGACCGCACCGGTTGCCCGACCCGGGCCGCGAGATCGACCCCACGATGCCCGGCCGACCAGGCCGTTTTCGGCGCCTCGTATCCGCGCAGCAGCACAGGGCGCGGATCCAGCGGCCACACCCACCGCCGGGGCGGCGCCGCCGCGCGCACCGCCCCGGGCGCGGCCGGCGGCCCGGCCGTCGCCAACACGGCGGTGAGCAACAACAGCACCGGCACGATCGAACCTCGGCCCCGCATCGATACGTTCATGCCCTCAGGTTGACCATCCACGACCGGGCGCGGACCAACGCGCGCTCGGCTGTGGATAAATGGCCATCTATCGCGTGTGGACAACTTTTTCCATACCAAGGGTCAAAAAATGCCGGCCGGAAGGCGAGTCGCTCGGCCGCGCGCGGTTCCCGTACACTTCCCGGAGCGGCCCGGCCTTCCGGGTCGACTTCGCGCGCCCACCTTCGAGCCGCCGACGTCCCGCATGGCGAGACGCCACCGAGCGGGACTCGATGGGGACACCTCTCGGTCCGGGAATCCGCAAGGACCTCGGCGTGGTGTCGCGGGCGTCAGGCGTGGCGGCGACCCGTCGTCACGGCACAACCGAGAGTCCCGGGCACGATCGCCGGGACGAGAGCCCAAGGAGCGTACGGCCATGGCCGTCGTCACGATGCGGGAGCTGCTGGAAAGCGGCGTCCACTTCGGTCACCAGACCCGCCGCTGGAACCCGAAGATGAAGCGCTTCATCTTCACGGAGCGCAACGGCATCTACATCATCGACCTGCTCCAGTCGCTGTCGTACATCGACCGCGCCTACGAGTTCGTCAAGGAGACCGTCGCCCACGGTGGCACGATCCTCTTCGTCGGCACCAAGAAGCAGGCGCAGGAAGCGATCGCCGAGCAGGCGACGCGCGTGGGCATGCCCTACGTCAACCAGCGCTGGCTCGGCGGCATGCTGACCAACTTCTCGACGGTCTACAAGCGCCTCCAGCGCCTGAAGGAACTCGAGCAGCTCGACTTCGACGACGTGGCCGGCTCGGGCATGACGAAGAAGGAACTGCTCGTCCTCAAGCGCGAGAAGGACAAGCTGGCGAAGACCCTCGGCGGCATCCGCGACATGCAGCGCGTGCCTTCGGCCGTGTGGATCGTGGACACCAAGAAGGAGCACATCGGCGTCGGCGAGGCCCGGAAGCTGCACATCCCGGTCGTCGCGATCCTCGACACCAACTGTGACCCCGACGAGGTCGACTACAAGATCCCGGGCAACGACGACGCGATCCGCTCGGTCACGCTGCTCACCCGCGTGATCGCCGACGCCGTCGCCGACGGTCTCATGTCGCGTGCCGGTGGCGCCGCCGCCGACACCAAGGCCACCGCCGGCGAGCCCCTCGCCGACTGGGAGCGCGAGCTGCTCGAGGCCGGCAAGAAGGAAGAGGCCGCTCCGGCCGAGGCCGCCCCCGCCGCCGACGAGGTCGTCGAGTCCGGCTCGGTCACCGAGGCCGATGTCGTGGCCGAGGCCGAGACCGGCGAAGCCGCTCCGGCCGCCGAGGCTGCGACCACCGAGGCGCCGGCCGCCGAGGCCGACCCGCAGGTCTGACCCTGGAACGAGGGGTACGACGGCCCGGCCGACGTACCCCTCGCCCTGTGCCGGGCCCCGATCACGGTGCGTGCGTATTCCGTACGTCCCCGTATGTGTCGGAATACCGCACAGCCCCTTGACCTTCATCGGGTGGGACGACAGCCTCACCCGCAGTCGCTCGGTGCAACCGGGCCGCTGACCCGAGAGACGAGAGAATCAGGACATGGCGAACTTCTCCGCCGCGGACGTGAAGAAGCTCCGTGAGCTCACCGCCGCAGGCATGATGGACTGCAAGAAGGCCCTCGAAGAGGCCGAAGGTGACGTCGACAAGGCTGTCGAGATCCTTCGCGTCAAGGGCCAGAAGGGCGTCACCAAGCGCGAGGGCCGCTCGGCCTCCAACGGTGCGGTCGTCGCGCTGCTCGACGGCACCGCCTCCGGTGTCCTGGTCGAGCTCAAGTGCGAGACCGACTTCGTGGCCAAGAGCCCGAAGTTCATCGAGGCCGCCAACGCGATCGCCGCGCACGTCGCCAAGTCCTCGCCCGCCGACCTCGCCGCGCTGCTCGCGAGCGAGATCGAGGCCGGCAAGACCGTCCAGCAGTACGTGGACGACGCCAACGTCGCGCTCGGCGAGAAGATCGTGCTGGACCGCTTCGTGCAGTACGCCGACGGCTTCGTCGCCGCGTACCTGCACAAGACCAGCCCCGACCTGCCCGCGCAGATCGGTGTCCTGATCGAGCTGGACGGCGCCGACGCCGAGGTCGCCAAGGACGTCGCGCAGCACATCGCCGCGTTCTCGCCCACCGTGCTCACCCGCGAGGACGTCCCGGCCGAGACGGTCGAGACCGAGCGTCGCGTGGCCGAGGCCACCGCGCGCGAGGAGGGCAAGCCCGAGGCCGCCCTGGCCCGGATCGTCGAGGGCCGGGTGACCGGTTACTTCAAGGACAACGTGCTGCTCGACCAGGCGTTCGCCAAGGACAGCAAGAAGTCCGTGGGCAAGGTCCTGGACGAGGCCGGCGTCAAGGTCAAGCGCTTCACCCGGTTCAAGGTCGGCGTCTGATCGCCCCTCGCACCACCTCGCCCCGCCTTGGAAACCACCGCGGTCGGGGCATGCAATAGGTATGAACGCAGTGAACAGCAGTATGGCGAGGAGGCCGCAAGGCGTGGAGGGAACCGTGCAGGAAACCGAAACGAAAGCGGCCTCCTCGTCGTCCGCCGAGGGCGACGAGCCGAACCCCTACGCGCGCCGGGTGCTGCTCAAGCTCTCCGGTGAGGCGTTCGCGGGCGGCGGCGCCCTGGGCGTCGACCCCGACACCGTGCAGACCATCGCGCTCCAGATCGCCGATGTGGTCCGCCGCGGCACGCAGGTCGCCATCGTCATCGGCGGCGGCAACTTCTTCCGCGGCGCCGAGTTGCAGATCCGCGGCATGGACCGCGCCCGCTCGGACTACATGGGCATGCTCGGCACCGTGATGAACTGCCTCGCGCTCCAGGACTTCCTGGAGAAGCAGGGCATCGACACCCGCGTGCAGACCGCCATCACGATGGGCCAGGTCGCCGAGCCGTACATCCCGCGCCGCGCCGTGCGACACCTGGAAAAGGGTCGCGTGGTCATCTTCGGCGCGGGCATGGGCATGCCCTACTTCTCCACCGACACCACGGCCGCCCAGCGTGCCCTCGAGATCGACGCGGTCGCGTTGCTCATGGCCAAGGGTGTCGACGGCGTATACGACTGCGACCCGAAGTCCAACCCGGACGCGGTCATGTTCGATCGTCTGGATCACGCCGAGGTGCTCGCCCGCGGGCTCAAGGTCGCGGACGCCACCGCGATCAGCCTGTGCATGGACAACGAACTGCCGATCGTCGTCTTCAACCTGCTCGTCGAGGGCAACATCGCCCGCGCCGTGCGGGGTGAGAAGATCGGCACCTTGGTCAGCCGTACCGACGGCTGATCGACGGCGACAGGACCGGGACAGGAGCCGACATGATCGACGAGATTCTCCTCGAGGCCGAGGAAAAGATGGAGAAGGCCGTCGTGGTCGCCAAGGACGACTTCGCGGCGATCCGTACGGGCCGGGCCACCCCGGCCATGTTCAACAAGATCCTCGTGGACTACTACGGCTCGCCCACTCCGGTGAACCAGCTCGCGTCGTTCACCACGCCCGAGCCGCGCATGGTCATCGTGACCCCGTTCGACCGCGGCTCGACCAACGCGATCGTCAAGGCGATCCGTGACTCCGACCTCGGGGTCAACCCGACCGACGACGGCAAGCTCATCCGCGTGGTCTTCCCGCAGCTCACCGAGGAACGCCGCAAGGAGTTCATCAAGCTGGCGCGGGGCAAGGGCGAGGACGCGAAGATCTCGTTGCGGGCGATCCGCCGCAAGGCGAAGGAAACGCTCGACAAGCTGGTCAAGGACGGCGAGAGCGGCGAGGACGAGGTGCGCCGCGCCGAGAAGGAACTCGACGACACGACCCACAAGTACGTCGCGCAGATCGACGAGTTGCTCAAGCACAAGGAAGCCGAGCTGCTCGAAGTCTGATGAACGACTCGACCTGGGGCGGTACGCCGCCGGCCGATCCGCCCGCGGGAGCGCACCCCGATCTGCCGCCCGGCCACGACCCGTACGGGGCGTACGGCGCGTGGCCGGAGCAGGTCCCGGACGCACCGACGGGTCAGGATCAGGCCCACTACGACGCGGTCCGGTCCGGCGGCTACGGGGACGGCGCCACTCGTGCGCAGCAGCACTTTCCCGCCGGCGTCGGGGTACGGACACAGGATGACCACACGCAGGTGCTGTCACCGATCGCGGGTCACGACCCGGGCGACGAACCGGACCTCCGCTCGGGTTCGTCCGCGCGGGAGGATTCCGCTCGTGTGGACGCGGCTCGGCTCGAGCCCCGGCGTGAGGGGCTCGTGGTGACCGAGGAGCCGCCTGCCAAACCGGTCGGCAAGGCCGGTCGCAATCTGCCCCAGGCGATCGCCGTCGGCGCCGGGCTCGGCGGGATCATCGTCGCCTCGCTGCTGACCCTGCCGGTGTTGTTCGTCGGCGTCGTGCTGCTCGCGGTACTGGTCGGACTGTGGGAGCTGGCCGGTGCGTTCGGTCGGGCCGAGGCGGTCGCCGACGCGTCGGGTCGGACCGCACAGGGCGCCACCGTCGGGCGCGGCATCCGCATCCCGGTGATACCGCTCGCGGTCGGCACGGTGGCGATGCTCGTCGCCGCCTATGCGCGCGGCGCGGAGGGGCTCGCGATCGCCACCGCGCTGACCGCGATCGCGGTGATGCTCTGGCGGATGACCGAGGGCCCGGAAGACTTCCTGCGGGACATGACGGCCGGTGTGTTCACCGTCTTCTACCTGCCGTTCCTGGCCGGGTTCGCGGTGCTCATGCTCGCCGACGACGACGGCGCCCAACGGGTGCTGACCTTCATCATCCTGGTGGTCTGTGCGGACACCGGCGCGTACGCGGCCGGAGTCACCTCCGGCGGTCCGCACAAGATGGCGCCGAGGATCAGCCCCGGCAAGAGCTGGGAGGGCTTCGCCGGCGGAGTGTTCCTGGCCGCCGTCGCGGGCGCGGTCTGTGTGACGACCATGCTCGACGGCGAGTGGTGGCAGGGCGCCGTGGTGGGCGTCGCCGCCGCGGCGGTGTCCGCGCTCGGGGACCTGGCCGAATCGATGATCAAGCGGGACCTCAAGGTCAAGGACATGGGCAACCTGCTGCCCGGTCACGGCGGCCTGATGGACCGGCTCGACTCGTTGCTGGCCGCCGCCCCCGTGGTGTGGCTGCTGCTCGCCGCATTCGTATGACCCGGACCTGATCCGGCGAAGAACCGGACAGGCCGCGTGTGCACGAGAGCGGGGTCGATCCGGCCCCGCCCGTACACCTGCGACACTGGACGAGCCATGCCCAAACCAGGAGAACTCACCTTCACCGCGCCGCCGCGTCGTTCGAAGCCGCCGCGCCACCTTGCCGACCTCAACCCCGCCGAGCGCCGCGAGGCCGTGGCCGAGCTGGGCGAGAAGCCGTTTCGCGCGGCTCAACTGTCCAAGCACTACTTCGGTCACCTCTCGGACGACCCCGAGCAGTGGACCGACATGCCCGCCGCGTCCCGGTCCAAGCTGGCCGAGGCGTTGCTGCCCGCGCTGATGACGTCCGTGCGGGACATCTCCTGCGACGACGGCGCGACGCGCAAGTCGTTGTGGAAGCTCTTCGACGGCACGCTCGTCGAGGCCGTGCTGATGCGCTATCCCGACCGGGTCACCATGTGTGTGTCCTCGCAGGCGGGTTGCGGGATGAACTGCCCGTTCTGCGCCACCGGCCAGGCGGGTCTGACCCGCAACCTGTCCACCGGCGAGATCGTCGAGCAGGTGCTCGCCGGCGCCCGGGCACTGGCCCGCGGCGAGGTGCCCGGCGGCCCCGGCCGGGTCAGCAACATCGTCTTCATGGGCATGGGCGAGCCGCTCGCCAACTACAAGGCGGTGGTCGGCGCGGTGCGTCGGCTGACCGACCCGAGCCCGGACGGACTGGGCATCTCCGCCCGTTCGGTGACCATGTCGACGGTCGGTCTGGTGCCGGCGATGTACAAGCTCGCCGACGAACGCATCCCGGTCACCCTCGCGCTGTCCCTGCACGCGCCGGACGACGACCTGCGCAACACGCTCGTGCCGGTCAACACGCGCTGGGACGTACGCGAGGTGCTGGACGCCGCGTGGCACTACGAAGGCGTCACCGGCCGACGGGTGTCCATCGAGTACGCGCTGATCAAGGACATCAACGACCACGGCTGGCGGGCCGACCTGCTCGGGCGCCGGCTCAAGAACCACAACGCGCACGTCAACCTGATCCCGCTCAACCCCACCCCGGGGTCGAAGTGGACCGCGTCGACGGCCGAACGCCAGGAGGAGTTCGTCCGCCTGCTGACCAAGCACGGCGTGCCGGTCACCGTCCGGGACACCCGGGGCCGGGACATCGACGGGGCGTGCGGCCAGCTCGCCGCCGCCGAGGTCTGAGCACCGGCCGGCAAGTCGGACATCCGGGACAGGTCACGGGTGCGCGGCGCGGCGATATAGAACGGGTAACGAATCCTTATCGGATCCTTAGGCGCCCCAGGGCAGACTGATCTCAGTGCCAAGCCGCCGGATCCTTTGATCCCCCCGTTCGAATGATCCGGCGGTGGCACGCCCAAGCCGCCGGTCGAAGGGACACGATCCGGCGCACGGCTCGGGGTCGCGTGGCCCCCGAGACGATAAGCACTTCGAGCCCGTCGCGGAAGGGGACGCCGCGCCGGGCTCGAAGTGTTTTCCCATGTCCGCACCGATGCGGCGGAGCTTTTCGCCCGGTCCGTTCGCGCGCTTCCCGACCTCGGCTCAGGCTCCCCGGCGCAGGCCGGGCCGTTCGTCCCGCAGGGTCACCACCACCGCCGCGATCAGCGCGAGGGTGAGCAGACCGACCGTCCACACCATGCCCAGCAGGGCCGCGTGGGCGGGGATGGTGGGGAACGAATTCCCCTCGCCGCGCGCCGGCCAGGCCGTCAGCGCGCCGACCGCGATCGCGATCGGCACGCACACCAGCACCGGTACCACCAGCGCGGCCAGGGCCGCGCGGCGATCGATCCGCTCGCCGGCGCCGATCGAGTGCAACGTGTGCGAGGTCTCGCGGCGCGCGGGGCCGTGCTCGACGACCACCGTGAAGAGCATCGCCGCCGCACACGAGGACACCGTCGTCATGATCAGGAACAGCGGGGCGTCGGCCATTTCGGTCGGTGTGTGGTCGCCCGCGAGCCCGCTGGTGGTGATCACCGCGACCGCGACCGTGATCAGACCCAGTGGCAATGTCAGGCCGCGAGCACTCGCCTCGACCCGGCGCGCCGCGCACAACGTCCAGGCCCGACCCGCCCGCACGGCCCAACCCGAGCCCAGCCAGGTCAACAACCACGGCACGGTCAGCGCCGCCCCCAGCAGCACCGCGCCGTAGCCGGCCAGCGCCGCCGGCACCGCGCCGTGCGACAACCGCTCCGGATGGCCCGGGTCGGCGATCAGGTATTGGCCGAGCAGCCCGGCGAGCGCCACCAGCGGTCCGACGTAGGGCGGAACCGGGGGCCGGATCCGGGTCGACGGTCGCCCCGTCGCGTAGCCGGCGGCGAGCACCGCGACCAGGGGCACCGCGGCGAGCACCGCGACCACGCCCGGCCAGGGCGCCGAAGCGCCGATCAGCAGCAGGCGCCGGACCGGGGCAGGCGGTGCGGCCGGCAACGTGCGCAGCGCCAGATGCGCCTGCACCCCGGCGAACGACCCGGCCAAGGCGGTGACCGCGACCTCGGACACCACCGAGTCCCGACTCCGCCGGTTCGCGTCGGCGGCTTGCCCCGGGAGCGTCAGGCGAAGGCCGATCGTGACCAACACCGCCACCGCGCCCAGCACCGGCAGCGCCGCGAGCACCGGCCCGAGCAGGGCCGGGCCGGGCGGTTCGACCGGCAGCGCCCAGGCCAGCAGGCACAACAGCACGATCGTGGCGGCGCCGGCCACCGCCGCGCCGGCGAGCACCCGCACGGCGTCGACCCCGGAGGCGCCGTGCCACGCGTTGCGCAACCGGCCGGCGGGGGCCACGGGTCTACCACCCGTCCGCATGCGGGTCGGGGCGGCCCTCGCGCAGGGCCAGACAGTGGTCCGCGTGTGCGGCCACCCGCCGATGGGCGGTGGCCAGCACCAGCGTCATCCCGTGCGAGCGCACCGCGGAGACCAGGATCCGCATCAGGTGGTCCAACTCGGCCCCCACCAGATCGTGGGCCGGTTCGTCCGCGAACACCACGGCCGGGCGGGTGACCAGGGCCCGGGCGACCGCCGCGCGGCGCAACAACGCGGGGCCCAGGCCGGTGGGCCGGGATTCGGCGTGCTCGGTCACGTCCAGCCGATCCATCCAGTGCCGGGCGATCGCGAACGCCTCGGCCCGGCGGACCCGGTCCAGCAGCAGCGGCAGCGCCACGTTCTCCGCCACGGTCAACTCCGGCAGCAGCCGGGTACGGCCGTCGACGAGCCCGAAGTGCCGACGTCGCAACGCGGTCCGGCCCTTCTCGTCGAGCACGTGCATCGGGCCGCTGTTGAACCACACCTCGCCGCAGTCGGGGGCGACCACCCCGGACAGACAAGCGAGCAGCGCCGACTTACCGGCGCCGGCGGGACCGGTGATCGCGAACGTCTCGTCGGCCCGGACCGCCGCGGAGACGTCCCGCAGCAGGGTGACCGGACCCTGGGTCAGGGTCAGCCCGCGGCCGCGCAGGATGTCGTTGTCGGGCGGGGTGGTCGGTACGCCGGCGACGACGGCGCGCCGCTCATGGGCTCTCGCCGGGCGGGACGACAGGGACATGGCACACCTCCCGCAGAGAAACGTTCGTTGCCACCCGTCTCCTCCAACGAGCATCCGGTCGCCGGGTTGCGGCAGGGAGGACAAACCCCTCACTCGGGGAATGCTGCCGGCGGCGGACGTTCGCGCGCACCATGATGAGGCGAACAGGTGTATCGAACGCGTTCCGAACGGGGTGCACATGAACCGCCGACTCGATCTTCCGGATCTCCTCAATGCCCGCGACGTCGGCGACCTACCGCTGATCGACGGGGGAGTCACTCGTACGGGCGTACTGATGCGGTGCGAGACCCCGGATCTGCTGACCCCCGCGGGCATCGATCGGCTGACCCACACCTACCGCGTGCGCCACGTGCTGGACCTGCGTTCGGACGGCGAAGGGCTGCCGCTCGCGCAGTGGCCGGGCGTGATCCGGCACCGGTTGCCGCTGCTGGGCCGACGTTCGGCGCTGGCCGCCGACCGGGCCGCGGTCGGCGACATCTCGGCGGGGCAGACCCAGGGCCTGGAGTTGGACGAGGACATCGACCTGGGCAGCGTGGACGAGTTCGGCGCGGGGTTGTTGTACATGCGGATGGCCGAGCGGGGCGGCGAGTCCTACGTGCGTTCGCTGGAGATCCTGGCCGGTGACGATGGGGTGCCGGCGCTGGTGCACTGTACGGCGGGCAAGGACCGGACCGGGATCCTGGTCGCGCTGCTGTTGTCGGTCGCGGGGGTGGAGCGGGAGGCGATCATCGCCGACTACACCGAGACCGAGGTGCACCTGGTGGAGATGTTCGAGCGGATCGACCGGTTGCCCCGGCAGCCGCGGATCGACCCGTCCCATCCGGTGGCCCCGGCGATGCGCGGAGCGGCCCGCGCCTCGATCGACACGTTCCTGCGCGTGCTCGCCGAGCGGCACGGCTCGGCGGCGGATTTCCTGCTCAAGGCGGGTGCGGCGCCGGAGCATCTGGAGACCTGGCGTCGCCTCATCCGGGGGCGGTGACCCGATCGTTCCCGGGTCACGGGTCACCGCTTCGTCGGTGTGCCCGGTGGCCCGGGGCTCAGTGGCCCAGGAACCGGCCGAACGCGTGCGCGAGTCGGGATTCCTTCCCGGTGCGCTTCTCCTCGGCGTCCGCGCCCGCCATCACCCGCAGGCCGACGTTGGTGCCGATCCAGCGCAGCGGCTCCGGTTCCCACTTGGGCGAGCGGTGTCGCACCCAGGGCAGCCGGGTCAGCTCGGTGTACTCGTCGCGGATCAGGTCGGCGAGGGTGCGGCCCGCGAGGTTCGCGGTGCCCACGCCGTCGCCGACGTAGCCGCCGGCCCAGGCCAGGCGGCGGGCGCGGTCCAGGCCACAGCTCGCGTACCAGTCGCGGGCCACGCCCAGCGGTCCGCCCCAGGTGTGGGTGACCTCGGCGTCGCCGATCGCCGGGAACAGTTCGGCGATCACCCGACGCAGTTCGGCGAAGACGCCCTCGTCCCGGTCGAACTCGGGCCGCACCCTGGAGCCGAAGTGGTACGGCGCGCCGCGCCCGCCGAAGGCCAGCCGGTCGTCGGCGGTGCGCTGCCCGTAGATGATCAGGTGTCGCATGTCGCTGAAGCTCTCCCGGCGGGCCAGGCCCGCCTCGGCCCAGAACGACTTCGGCAGCGGCTCGGTGGCGATCATCAGCGAGTACACCGGGGCCAGGTCGCGATGGAAGCCGGCCAGCTCGGGGGTGTAGCCCTCGGTGGCCCGGACCACCACGTCGGCCCGGACCCGGCCGTGCGGGGTGCTCGCGACACCGTCCTCGATCGCGGTCACGGGGGTGTGCTCGTGGATGGTCACGCCCAGCCGGGTCACCGCGGCGGCCAGCCCCCGGGCCAGCTTGGCGGGGTGCACGACCGCGCAGTGCGGCGTGTAGGTGCCGCCGAGCACGTCGGTGGCGCCGACCATCGCGTGGGCCTCGGCGGCGTCCAGCAGCCGGGCGTCCAAGTCGTCGAAGCCCCACGCGTGTTCGTCCGCGACCAGTTGGCGGGCCCGGTCCAATTGCACCGGGGTGCGGGCCAGCACCACGGTGCCGCCCTTGGCGAAGTCGCAGTCGATGCCCTCCGCCGCGACCACCCGGCCGACCTCGTCCACGGTCGCGTTCATCACCCGCTGCTGGGCGATCGCCCGCTCGCGGGTGCTGCTTCGGGCCACCTTGGCCATCGACGCGGGGAACAGCGCCGAGCACCAGCCGCCGTTGCGGCCGGAGGCGCCGAATCCGGCGACCTCCCGTTCCAGGACCACGATCCGCAACGACGGGTCCGCCTGGGCCAGGTAGTACGCGGTCCACAGGCCGGTGTAGCCGGCGCCGACGATGGCCACGTCCACGTCCAGGTCGCCCGCGAGCGGCGGTCGTGGCGTGATGTCCTCGCCGAGGGTGTCGAACCACAACGACAGGTCCCGGTAGTCGGTGGTCATCGTCGCCACTTCCTCAGATAGTCCGGTGCGGGTAGATCGAAGCGCAGGTCGGGGGCGGTCACCGGCTCGCCGAACCGCTCGGTGAGCGGCACCACGCCGGCCCAGATCGGGGTGTCCAGGTCCTCGTCCGCGTCGTCCGGGGGACCGGCCGAGATCTTCACCGAGGTCTCGTCCAGGGGCAGGGCGAGCACCAGCGTCGCGGCGAGTTCCTTGGCCCGGTGCGGGCGCAACTCGCCCCGGCGGCCGGGCAGCAGCCGGTCGGTGAGCAGGTCCAGCGCGGCGACCTTCTCGTCCTCGGGCACCACGACGCACGAGCCGAGCACCATCGCGCTGCGGTAGTGCATGGACGATTCGAACGCCGAGCGGGCCAGTACCAGGCCGTCGAGCAGGGTCACGGTCAGGCAGGTCGGGGCACCCTCGGCCAGGCCGCGGAAGAGCCGGCTGCCGGTCGAGCCGTGGATCAACACCCGTTCGCCGTCCCGGGCATAGGCGACCGGGAGGACGAACGGCCGACCCTGCTCGTCGGTGATCGCGAGGTGCCCGACCAGGCCGGCGTCGAGCACGGCGTGCAGCGCGGTCCGGTCCGGCACGGCGTGGTGGGGCAGGCGGCGTATCCGGGTACGGGGGGTGGAGCCGGGCGTGGGGTGGCTCATCGGGCCTCTTCGGTGCTGCGAGCGCGGCGCGGGCCGGCGCGGGCGATTCGATGTCGTGATGTCGGTACTTCTTGGTTTTTCGGGCGATTTCATCCCGGATATGAGTCTGCCGCCGTCGCGCACTGGCGTGTGCCTG
>NZ_JBHZAV010000088.1:0-39103 GCF_042754445.1 Embleya sp. NPDC059213 | reverse complement strand
CCCCATGTCTTTTTATTTTGGTTTCTGAGGCCCCGCGCCCGCACATCAAAACCGGGGGGGGGTCCAAGTGGCCCCCCCCCGCTTCGCAGCGTATGTGTTCAGTTACCCGACGACGAGGACGCCGCTTCGCGCTTCGCCTCCCGCTTGCTGCGAATGACCTCGATGATGATCGGGAGCAACGAGATCAGCACGATGACGAACACCCCCGGCAGCAGGTATTTGTCGATACTGCTGCCGATCGAGTCGCCGAGCTTGTAGCCGAGCAGGATGATTCCGTCGGTCCACACCAGGCCGCCGATGACGTTCCACACGAAGAACGTCCGCGCGGGCATCTCCAGGACGCCGGCGACGGGGTTCAGGAAGGTGCGGACGATCGGGATGAACCGGGCGAGCAGCACGGCCTTGGCCGGGCCGAACTTCTCGAAGTACTGCTCGGCCTTGGTCACGTACTCGGCCTTGAACAGCTTGGAGTCCGGTTTGCTGAACATCTTCGTGCCGTACCGGGCACCGAGGAAGTGGCCGAGTTGGGCGCCGGCGATCGCGCACAGCGGTGCGCCCAGGAGCAACCAGGGCAGCGAGATGGACGTGCCGACGATCTCTTCGGCCGACGAGGACGCGGCGACGCCGGCCAGGAACAGCATCGAGTCGCCGGGGAAGAAGAACCCGACCAGCAGACCCGTCTCCGCGAAGATGATCGCGAGGATGCCGATGAGTCCGAACGTCGAGATGAGGGACGTCGCGTCGAGGACGTTGACAGCTTGGAATTCCACCTCTGGAGGGTAGTCCGCGCGACGCGCGCCTCGTCACCCGTCCCCGCCTGGAACCCCGCATCATTACCAGGTCGGGACCTTGTCGGCGGGGATCGTGCGCTCGGCGAGGGTGCCCGGGTACACGCAGACACACATCCGCACACACGGTCAGGGGTAGCACGTGGGCATCGAACGGCTGGTGGTGATCGGTGGCGACGCCACCGGAATGAGCGCGGCGTCCCAGGCCCGACGGCGGCGTGGCGAGGACGACCTGGAGATCGTCGTGCTCGAACGCGGCCGGTTCTCCTCGTACTCCGCGTGCGGCATCCCCTATCTGGTGTCCGGCGAGGTGGACGGCCCGGACGCGCTGATCGCGCGCACGCCGCAGGAGCACCGCAAACGGGGGATAGACCTGCGCCTGGGGGTCGAGGCGGAGGAATTGGACCTGGATCGGCGTCAGGTGGCGGTCCGCGACCTGGGTACCGGGCGGGCCGACCGGATCGGCTTCGACCAACTCGTGCTCGCCACCGGCGCGGTGCCGATCCGTCCGCCGCTGCCGGGCATCCAGGCGCCCGGCGTGTACGGGGTGCAGACCCTGGACGACGCGCGCGAGCTGATCGAGTGGCTGGCTCCCGAGCACCGTACGGCGGTGGTGATCGGCGGCGGCTACATCGGCATCGAGATGGCCGAGGCGCTGGTGAACAAGGGTCTGCGGGTCACCGTCGTGGACCGCTCCGCGCACCCGATGTCCACCCTCGACCCGGACATGGGCGCGCTGGTGCACGAGGCGATGGAGGGTCTGGGCATCGAGGTGGTGACCGAGACCGAGGCCCGGGAGATCGAGCTGGTGGACGGTCGCGCGAGCGCCGTGCTGACCGACGACGGCCGCTTCCCCGCGGACATCGTGGTGCTCGGCCTGGGCGTGCGTCCCGCCACCGAGCTGGCCCGCGCGGCGGGCCTGCCGCTGGGCGCGAGCGGTGGTCTGCAGACCGACCTGCGGATGCGGGTCACCCCGGACGGCATCTGGGCGGGCGGGGACTGCGTCGAGGTGCTCAACCTGGTCTCCGGCCGGCGGCAGCACATCGCGCTCGGCACCCACGCGAACAAACACGGCCGGGTGATCGGCACCAACATCGGCGGCGACTACGCGACCTTCCCCGGCGTCGTGGGCACCGCCGTGAGCAAGGTCTGCGACCTGGAGATCGGCCGGACCGGGCTGCGCGAGAAGGACGCCGCCGCCGCGGGCTACGAGTTCGTCACCGCGACCATCGAGTCCACCGGCCGGGCCGGCTACTACCCGGGTGCGCGCTCGATGACGGTCAAGATGATCGCGGAGCGGATCACCGGCCGGCTCCTGGGTGTGCAGATCGTCGGCCGGGACGGCGCCGCGAAGCGGATCGACACCGCGGCGGTGGCGCTCACCCACCGGATGACGGTCGAGGAGATGACCGCGCTGGACCTCGGTTACGCGCCGCCGTTCTCGCCGGTGTGGGACCCGATCCTGGTGGCGGCGCGCAAGGCGGCACAGAAGGTGGCCGAGCAGCGCTGACCCGCCGCCGACCCGCTCGGCGGCGCCGTCGACACGGCGCCGCCGAGGACGGGGTTCAGCCTCCCGCGGGGGCCTTGAAGCCGGAGAGGTCCAGGGACGCGACGATGCGATCGGCGATGTCGTCACCGGCCGGCAGCCCGGTCGTGTGCACGTACACCCCCTGTTCGACCAGCCACCACAGCCGGACCTGGTAGGACCCGACGCCGGCGCAGGTGACGGTCCAGGAGCGGTACTTCGCGGGATATCCCGCGACGGTGACCGTGGACTTGGTGTCCAGCACCGAGACGGCTCCGGTCGGCGGCGGCGTGACCACCATGCCGTCGCGCAGGCACAGCGGCTGGGTCAACGCGCCGGCATCGGTGTCCACGAACGGGTCGGACGGCCACAGGCCGGACGGGTCCGGCACCGGCTGGACGTTGATCCAGGCGCCGTGGCCCAGGCAGTCCCCGGCATACTTCGCGTTCGCGAGCACGCACTGGTGTGCGGCGTCCTCGCGCACCACCGTCCAGGACGGCTGCCTGGCGAACTTGATCGCCGAGACGTCGGGGGACCTGGGCCTGGTCAGGAAACCGGGCGGCTCGCTCGTCGGGGGCGTCGACGGCGGTCGGCTCGAAGCCCGGGTATGCGTTGCCCGGCCGGTCTCGGGGGTGTCCGATTCCGGTGCCTCGGGCGACTGCGCGCCCGGCGCCGTGGTGGTCCGCTCCGGCGTCGCGACGGTCGTGGTGGGGGTCGGCCGCACACTCTGGGTGGGCAGCGGCGAGGGCACCCGGGACTGCATCGGCGCGCTGGTCTTCGTGTCCGGCGCGCCGACCAGTGACACCCCGCCGAAGGCCGCAGCCACGGTGGCCAGGATGGCGAGCGGGATGCCGATCGTGTGGCGCCGGCTGCGGTGCTCGCGCACCGACCCGGGCGGTCCCGGCGGGCGCAGCGAGCCGAGCGTGACGGAGTCCGCGCGCGAGGCCAGGGCCGCGCGCAGCAGATCCTCCATCGATTCGTCGCGCGCATCGCGTTCGGTCACGACTGTTCGTCCTTCATGAGTTTTTCCAGGGCGTCGATGGCACGGCTTGCCGTGGACTTCACCGCTCCACGGGAAAGCCCGAGGGTCTCGGCTATCTGGGCCTCCGTCATATCGGACCAATAGCGCAGCACCAGCACTTCGCGCTGTCGCGGGGCCAGGCGTTGCACCGCGCCGAGCACCCGTAGATGCTCCTCGGACAGGACCACCGCGTCCTCGGGCGAGGAGGCGTCGGGTTCGTGTGGCGGCACGTAGGCGCGGGCGGTACGCCGACGGCGCAGCACGGAACGGGAGAGGTTGACCACCGAGGTGCGCAGGTACGCCAGCGCGTTGTCGACGTCCTCCAACTCCTCGCCGAAGCGTCGGTACAGCGCGGTGAAGGCGTCCTGGACGACGTCCTCGGCGGTGCCGAGGTCGTCGACCAGCAGGATGGACAGCCGGACCATGCCGAGCCGTTGGGCGTGATACAGCTCGGTCAACGTCGGGCGGGCCGGCGGTTCCTCACTGCCACCCTTGAGGATCCGAAATCGCGACCGACGCGGTATCTCGGGCGACGTCGTTTCCTCCGATGGGGAGCCGGACGACTGCTGGTCGCCCCCGAATGCCGGCATGCTCAGCAGCGCCACAGCTCCGCCGCCCCCTTCGCTGTCATGAAACCGCCCCCACCCTCCGCGCACAGCTTGTGTCCTGGTGACGCCCCGCCCCCCGAAGGGTTGCGTGGGCGCCCGAAGTTCTTTTCCCCACGGCTCAGTTCGCCGCCACGCCGGTTCAGTTCCGAACGCGACGACGCCGTGTCACGGCGAGTCCGGCACCTCCGACGAGGACCAGCACGGCTCCGGCGGAGGCCAGCGGGGCGACCATGGAGCCGCCGGTCTTCGCGAGCTCGGCCCGGTCGGCGGCTTGCGCCCCGGAGGTGGTGGCCGCCGCATCCGTCGCTTCGACGGAAGTCTTCGTCGAGGGCGTGGCGGTGGGCTCCGGCTCGGTCGACGGCTTCGTGGAGGGCTTGGTCGACGGCTTGGTGGTGGGCTTCGTGGAGGGCGTGGTCGACGGGCTAGCGTTGTCGAGCACGTCGAAGTACGCGAACTCGCTGCGTGGCTGCCGGTCGGAGACGTCGATCGAGGCCGAGAGGTGGCTGTGCACGGCGTTGGCGGGCAGCGAGGACTTGATCGTGAACGCCAGGTCGATCGTGGTGCGGGTACCCGGCGCGCCGCGTCCGCTCAGGGCGAATCGGCCCGCCAGTACGCCCTGGCACTCGCGGCGCAGCGAGAGCTTGCTCGTGACGCCCGCGTACGAGTAGCTCACCGCGACGTCGGCCGGCTTGGCCGCGTACCTTTCGGTGCTGCCCTTGGGCGGGTTCGGGTCCAGGCTCGACTTCCCGTCCACGGAGAAGTACACGGCCACCGGGATCCGGCCCGTCTGCGTGCCCGAGCCGTTGACCACGGTGATCCGGGCGTGCACCAACCGCTCGCGGGTCACCCGGGTCGGCACCCCGCTCAGTTGGATGCCCACCTTCGACCAGTCCGTCGTCACGGTGGTCGAAGCGGCGCGCGCCGGTGCGCCGGCGGCGGAACCCCCTTTGTCGGAGCCGCTCTTCGCGGCGGCGTCGGTGGCCTGCTTCGGGTTGTCGGGCGTCTTGGCCCCGGCGTCGGCGTCGGCGCCCGCGCAGGCGTATGCCGTGCCCGCCATCCCGGGCACCAGCGGCAGGCCGACGCCCAGCAGCAGGGCGGTGGAGACGACCGCGGCCGCCTTCTTGCCAAAAGTGTTCATAACGGTCACGCGCATGACAGGGGTGTCCCTTGGGGAAGGTTGTGGGAAAAGAAACGAGGATGAACCGGGGCTCGGGTGTCACGAAGGCCGGTGCCGCTCGGCCCCGCATGTCGTTCCCGCCGCGTCCCCGCTTGCTCTCAATGCCTAAGACGCGCTTCCAATGGGATGGTTGCGTCCGATGGGAAATTTCGTGCGGAGGTTTCCCGAGAGCCCGGTGCCACCCGCATGCCGAACTGACGCTCCGTCAGATATTGCATCCGGTCCCCCGAACGGGGAGGGCGGGATGCGGTGTCGTTCGGGGTGGTCTGCCAGGATGGG
The DNA here is from genome assembly GCF_042754445.1 of Embleya sp. NPDC059213. Classification (NCBI taxonomy): domain Bacteria; kingdom Bacillati; phylum Actinomycetota; class Actinomycetes; order Kitasatosporales; family Streptomycetaceae; genus Embleya; species Embleya sp. NPDC059213. Next base: position 33,705 of record NZ_JBHZAV010000088.1, on the reverse strand, counting down.
CGGCAAGCGGGGATACGGCCATCCGTGTCCGAAACCCTCATATCACCGCTTGGCCGAGCAACGAGGAGCAGACGCATGCCCATCGCAACTCCCGAGGTCTACGCCGAGATGCTCGACCGGGCGAAGGCCGGTCGATTCGCCTACCCGGCGATCAACGTGACCTCGTCCCAGACCCTGAACGCCGCGCTGCGTGGCTTCGCCGAGGCGGAGAGCGACGGCATCGTCCAGGTGTCCACGGGCGGCGCGGAGTTCCTGTCCGGCACCACCGTCAAGGACATGGTCGTGGGCTCGGTCGCGTTCGCCGAGTACGCGAAGGTGGTCGCGGAGAAGTACTCGGTGAACATCGCCCTGCACACCGACCACTGCCCCAAGGACAAGCTCGACGGGTTCATGCGCCCGCTGATCGACATCTCGGCGCAGCGGGTGGCCAAGGGCCAGGACCCGCTGTTCCAGTCGCACATGTGGGACGGCTCGGCCGTACCGCTCGACGAGAACCTCGAGATCGCCCGCGAGCTGATCGCCAAGTGCGCCGACGCGCGGATCATCATGGAGCTGGAGATCGGCGTCGTCGGCGGCGAGGAGGACGGCGTCGACAACGAGATCAACGACAAGCTCTACACGACCCCGGCCGACGCGCTGGCGACGGTCGAGGCGATCGGCCTGGGCGAGAAGGGCCGGTACATGCTGGCCGCGACGTTCGGCAACGTGCACGGCGTGTACAAGCCGGGCAACGTGAAGCTGCGCCCGAGCATCCTCAAGGACATCCAGGACGCGGTCGCCGCCAAGCACGGCCGGGAGAAGCCCTTCGACCTGGTCTTCCACGGCGGCTCGGGCTCGCTCCTGGAGGAGATCCGCGAGGCGCTCGACTACGGCGTGGTCAAGATGAACGTCGACACCGACACCCAGTACGCCTTCACCCGCCCGGTCGTGGACCACATGCTGCGCAACTACGACGGCGTGCTCAAGGTCGACGGCGAGGTCGGCAACAAGAAGCTGTACGACCCGCGTTCGTACGGCAAGGCGGCCGAGACCGGGATGGCCGACCGGGTCGTCGTGGCCTGCCGCGACCTGCGCTCCGCGGGCACCCGGCTGAAGTAGCCGCCCCGCTTGCCGCACCCGCACCGCCGAAGCCCGCGACCACGAGGTCGCGGGCTTCGCGTCGTGCCGGGCATTCGGTCCCGATGGGCAATCATGGGGACCATGACCATCGATCAGAACCTTTTCGGCGGACCCGACCCCACCTACCTGCCCGAGGAAGCCGAGCCGCTGGCGTTGCTCGTGGACGGGGTGCCGCCGGCCGAGGTGGCCGCGAAGTTCCCGACCTTCTCGCTCGCGTGGGCCGACCTGGCCGACGACGCGTTCGCCAAGGGCAACGTGATCGAGTCCTACGCCTACGCCCGGGTCGGCTACCACCGCGGCCTGGACGCCCTGCGGCGCTCCGGCTGGCGCGGCCACGGCCCGGTGCCGTGGGAGCACGAGCCCAACCGCGGCTTCCTGCGCTCGCTGCACGCGCTGGCGCGGGCGGCGGGGGCCATCGGCGAGGAAGAGGAGTACTCGCGCTGCACGATCTTCCTGCGGGACAGCAGCCCGGCGGGTGCGGACGCGCTCGAAGGCTGAGACCCGACCCTCGGTCGAGATGCCTCGAACGCCGGCCGGACCGGATGCTCCCGGCCCGGCCGGCGTTCGGCCGCCCTGCGGGGCTACGCCGGGACGAACAGCCGCCAGCCCGTCGGCCGCACCGTCCACGTGCGCAGCCGTACCGGTCCGGTCGCCATGCCGTCCGCCGCGTAGGTGAAGTCGCGACCGCACACGGTGATCTCGTGGGCCCGCAACTGCACGAGCGCGTCGCGGGCCTGGGCCGCGCCGAACCGGACCGCCCCCGGATGCCCGGTGATCATCACGCTCGCCAGCCCGGCACCGCGAACGCCGTCCGTGCGATATGCGCTCTTCGTACCATTCGACCCGTTCGTGCCGCTCGATCCGTCGCCCCCGCCGGGTCCGTTCGACGTGACTTCCGTCATCTTCGCCCCGGGGGTCGCCGCGCCGTCGCATCCCAGATGCACCGAGAACACCGGCCGATCCATGTCGGCCACGACACACCCGTCCGCCTCGATCCGCAGCCGGTGACCCGAGGGCCCCACGGCCGCGCCGACGGTGCTCGACACGCTCCGCACGGCCTGGTCGACCAACCCGCGCCAGCCGCGCCCGATGGCCGGCCGTACCGGCGCCGGACGGGTCGCACGCACCCCGTGACCGATCCGCACCGAGCGCAGCGCGAGCCCGCCCAGGTCGTCCGACATCAGGTCGAAGGAACGTTCGTTCTCGCCCACCGCCACCCGCGCCGCCTTGGCGGGCTCGGTCGGCAGGCCCAACGCCTCGGCCAGTCCGTGGCCGCTCCCGGTGTCCACCGGGACGATGCCCAGGGGTGTGTCGCCGAGCTCGCCCGCACGATCGAGCAGCCGGGCCACGGCGTGCACTCCGGCCTCTCCGCCGATCACCACGACACGCCGACGACCGCGCCGCGCGAGGGCGCGTTGCAGGTCGGCGGTGTCCGTGGGAATGACGATCTTGCTGGGGGCGCAGGCCCGCAGAACATCGAGCGCGACCCGGACGGATTCGCCGTCCGCCGAGCGAGCCGCAGGGTCCGTGATCACGAGCAGCGAGCGCTCGGCCGACACCGGTCGTCCTTCCTCAGGTAACCTCTCCCCGCAAGAGCCCCTTGCCGCGCACCGCGTCAAGGGGCTTGGACCGTCCGGGGCTCCCGTTGTCAAACATGCCCCGCCTGGAAGGGGTGTACGCCTCATGCCCGCACTCGTACTCGTCGGCGCCCAATGGGGAGACGAGGGCAAGGGGAAGGCTACCGACCTGCTCGGCGGATCCGTCGACTACGTGGTCCGGTACCAGGGCGGCAACAATGCCGGCCATACCGTTGTCATCGGCGATCAGAAGTACGCCCTCCACCTGCTGCCCTCCGGCATCCTCACGCCCGAGTGCACGCCCGTCATCGGCAACGGTGTCGTGGTCGACCCGGGGGTGCTGCTGCACGAGATCAGCACCCTGGTCGAACGCGGCATCGACACCTCCAAGTTGATCATCTCGGGCAACGCGCACCTGATCACGCCGTACCACCGCACCCTCGACAAGGTGACGGAACGGTTCCTCGGCAAGCGCAGGATCGGCACCACCGGGCGCGGCATCGGCCCGGCCTACGCCGACAAGATCAACCGGGTCGGGATCCGCGTCCAGGACCTGTTCGACGTCGGCATCCTGACCCAGAAGGTCGAGAGCGCGCTGTCGGACAAGAACCAGATGCTGGTCAAGATGTACAACCGCCGCGAGCTGCGGGTCGAGGAGGTGGTCGAGGAATACCTCGGCTACGCCGAGCAGCTCAAGCCGTACGTCGCCGACACCACGCTGGTCCTGAACCAGGCCCTGGACCAGGGCAAGGTCGTCCTGCTCGAAGGTGGCCAGGGCACGCTGTTGGACGTGGACCACGGCACGTATCCGTTCGTCACGTCCTCCAACCCGACCGCGGGCGGCGCGTGCGCCGGATCCGGCATCGGCCCGACCAAGATCACCGGCGTGATCGGCATCCTCAAGGCGTACACCACGCGCGTGGGGGCCGGCCCGTTCCCGACCGAGCTCTTCGACGAGGACGGCGAGGCGCTGCGCCGGATCGGCCACGAGCGCGGGGTGACCACCGGTCGCGACCGGCGCTGCGGCTGGTTCGACGCGGTCATCGCGCGCTACGCGACCCGGGTCAACGGGCTGACCGACTTCTTCCTGACCAAGCTGGACGTGCTGACCGGCTGGGAGGAGATCCCGGTCTGCGTCGCGTACGACATCGACGGCGTACGGCACGACGAACTGCCGATGTCGCAGACCGACTTCCACCACGCGAAGCCGATCTACGAGAAGCTCCCCGGCTGGACCGAGGACATCACCGGCGCGCAGACGTTCGACGATCTGCCGAAGAACGCGCAGGCGTACGTCCGGGCCCTGGAGGACATGTCCGGCGCCCCGATCTCGGCGATCGGCGTCGGCCCCGGCCGCACGCAGACCATCGAGATCAACAGCCTGCTCCGCGGCAAGTAGCGGGCGGGCGGAGACGGCGAAACCCCCCCCGGGCCCCGGCCGACACACTGTCGGCCGGGGCCCGTGATCGTTGACAACCTGACGCTTCGAGCGGCGTTTGTCCGGCCGTAGGGTGACCGCATGAGCACTCTGGACCCGGCGGCCGGGCAGGCCGTCTACGACGCCGACCGCGCCCATGTCTTCCACTCCTGGTCCGCACAGGGGCTCATCAGCCCGCTGGCGGTCGCGGGCGCCGAAGGTTCCTACTTCTGGGACTACGACGGCAACCGATACCTGGACTTCGCGTCCCAACTGGTCAACACCAACATCGGTCACCAGCACCCCAAGGTCGTCGCCGCGATCAAGGCCCAGGCCGACAAGCTGTGCATGATCCAGCCGGCCTTCGCCAACGACGCCCGCAGCGAGGCCGCCCGGCTGATCACCGAGCTGGCCCCCGGCGACCTCGACCGGGTCTTCTTCACCAACGGCGGCGCCGAGGCGAACGAGAACGCGATCCGGATGGCGCGCCTGCACACCGGTCGGCACAAGGTGCTCTCCACCTACCGCTCGTACCACGGCGCCACCGCCAACGCGATCGCGCTGACCGGCGACCCGCGTCGCTGGCCGAACGAGACCGGCGTGTCCGGCATCGTGCACTTCTGGGGCCCGTACGCCTACCGCTCCGCGTTCCACGCGGACGGCGAGGCGCAGGAGTGCGAGCGCGCGCTGGCGCACCTGGAGAACACCATCGTCTTCGAGGGCGCCCAGACCATCGCCGCGATCGTGCTGGAGACCGTGGTCGGCACCGCCGGCATCCTGGTGCCGCCGGCCGGCTACCTCGCCGGGGTCCGGGCGCTGTGCGACAAGTACGGGATCATCTTCATCGCCGACGAGGTGATGGCCGGCTTCGGCCGCACCGGCGCGTGGTTCGCGGTGGACAACTGGGGCGTCACGCCGGACCTGATCACCTTCGCCAAGGGCGTCAACTCCGGATACGTCCCGCTCGGCGGCGTGATCATCTCGGACCGCATCTTCGAGACCTTCCGCGAGCGCCCCTTCCCCGGCGGCCTGACCTACTCCGGTCACCCGCTCGCGTGCGCCGCCGCCGTCGCGACGATCACCGCGATGCGCGAGGAGAAGATCGTCGAGAACGCCAAGTGGCTCGGCGAGAGCGTGATCGGCCCCGAACTGCGCGCGATGGCCCAACGGCACGCGAGCATCGGCGAGGTCCGCGGTCTCGGTGTGTTCTGGGCGATCGAGCTGGTCAAGAACAAGGAGACCCGCGAGCCGCTGGTCGCCTACAACGCCGCCGGCCCGGCCGCGCAGCCGATGAACGAGTTCACCGCGGCCTGCAAGGCGCGCGGCCTGTGGCCGTTCGTCAACATGAACCGCACCCACGTGGTGCCGCCGTGCACGAGCACCGAGGCCGAGGTCAAGGAGGGCCTGGCCATCCTGGACGAGGCACTGACCGTCGCGGACGCGTTCTGCGAGTAGGCACCCGCCGACCGCCTGCGCGAACGAGCCGTACCCGCACCCCGACCGGTGCGGGTACGGCTCTTTTCGGCATGCGGGGCCCGCTGTTACATGATCCTTACGTGCAACTCCCGACGTTGCGGGCGAAATCGGATGGGCACGTTGCTCCCCAAATCGGATATCCGTTCATATGATCGACGCGATCGACTTGATCGCACGGATGCCCGTCGGCGCGACGGCGTCGACGGCCGGCGGGAAGAGACCGCGTGCAGTCGGCACAGGGCAGTGTTTTAGACGGCGGCCTGCTTCTCGGCGCCGATCCGATCGGCGCGAGCGCCCCGTTGCGGCGGATCAGCCTGCGCCAGGAGATCGCCGAGGTGCTCAGCGACGACCTGGTGACCGGGCGGCTTCCGGCCGGTACCTCGCTCACCGTCAACGAGACCGCACAACGCTTCGGCGTCTCGGCAACCCCCGTACGGGAATCGCTGATCCAACTGGCCGCGCAGGGGCTGCTGCTCGGCGGCCACCACCGAGGCTTCCAGGTGTGCACCTTCACCTGGACCGACTTCGCCGAGATCGTCGAGTCGCGTCGACTGCTCGGTGTGCCGCTGATCGGCCGGGTCGCGCGCACCGCGCCGGAGGAGGCGATGCCCACGCTGCGCGCGCTCGGCGATCGACTCGACGCCGCGCGCTGGAACGGCGACGTGTCCGAGGTGGCCCTGCTCGATCGCCGTTTCTTCGGCGAACTCGGGCGCTGGAGCGGCAATCGCCGACTCGCGGACGTGCTCGCCGTGCTGCGGGTCCAAGCCTGGATGTACATCGTTCCCTACCTGCGCGACGCACCGCCGACCGCGTCCGGCTGGGGCCGCTACCGCGAACTCGCCGACCGGGTCGCGCGGCGCGACGCGGAGGCGGCGATGGCGCTGATGCGCGACTACACCTCGGTCGGTCGCCGGCTCGCCCGCGAACTGGCGGACGCGCGCTGACGATCGCCCTGCCCCAGGACGGTACGGTGGCGCCCTGACCCGCCACCCGCACCGACAAGACCGGGAGCTGCACCGTGGATTGCGACGTCTGGCTCGTTCCGTTGGTGGACGCGCTGTGTCACAACCCGGAGAATCCGTTCCGCGACGAACTGGCCGCCTACGACGCCGCACTCGTCGGCAACGGCCTGCCGGCGGTGCCGGTGCGCACGTGGCAGCCGGGCACCGCCGAGGTGCGGTTGGCGGGCGCGTTCGACCACGAATCGCTGCACTACCTGCGGCGCGCCTACCTGCTGCACCGCACGGGGTTCCCGGTCACCCCGGTGGAGCAGCTCGGCGAGGACTACGACCGCCTCCTGGAGACCTTCGAGGCCGCCGCCCAGTTCTCCCACCTGGTCTGGCACTACGACCACGCGGGCGCCTACCTGCCGGTCGACTTCCCGCAGCCGCTGATGGACGATCCGCTGCCCGAGGACGGCGGCCCGTTGGGCTCCAGCCTGGGGATGCTGCGCGAGCTGGAGGACCTGGCCCCCTACATCGGCGTGGACCTGCTCGACCCGCCCCGCCCCACGCCCACCTACGACGGCGCGCCGTTCGCCCGCGAGCGCTTCGTGTGGGCGACTTTGTACGCCGCCGCGCAGGAGAGCGTGACGCTGGGCGCGATGGTGGTCTTCGCCTGAGTTCGGTGCTCGTGGCGCACCCCACTAGGCTGCCGGTGTGAAGGTCCTCGTGATTGGCAGCGGTGCCCGTGAGCACGCGCTGTGCCGCTCGCTCTCCCTCGACTCCGCGGTCTCCGCCGTCTACTGCGCGCCCGGCAACGCCGGCATCGCCCAGGTGGCCGAGCTGCGCCAGGTCGACGCCCTCAACGCCGGGGACGTGGCCGACCTCGCGCAGCGGCTCGGCGTCGACCTCGTCGTCGTCGGCCCCGAGGCGCCGCTGGTCGCCGGGGTCGCGGACGCCGTGCGTGCCCGCGGCATCGACTGCTTCGGCCCGTCCGGCACGGCCGCCCGGCTGGAAGGCTCCAAGGCGTTCGCCAAGGAGGTGATGGCCGCGGCCGGCGTGCCCACCGCGCGCAGCTACGTGTGCACCACCCCCGAGGAGGCCGAGCACGCGCTGGACGCGTTCGGGCCGCCGTACGTGGTCAAGGACGACGGCCTCGCCGCCGGCAAGGGCGTCGTGGTCACCGACGACCTCGACGTCGCCCGCGCGCACGCCGCGTCCTGCGACCGGGTGGTGATCGAGGAGTTCCTGGACGGCCCCGAGGTCTCGCTGTTCGTGCTGTGCGACGGCAACGACGTGGTGGCCCTGCAGCCCGCCCAGGACTTCAAGCGGGTCGGCAACGACGACGCCGGTCCCAACACCGGCGGCATGGGCGCCTACACCCCGCTCCCGTGGGCCCCCGAGGGCCTGACCGAGGACCTGGTGCGCACCGTCGCCCAGCCCACCGTGGACGAGATGCGCCGCCGGGGCACCCCGTTCTCGGGCGTGCTGTTCATCGGCCTGGCGCTGACCTCGCGCGGCCCGCGCGTGATCGAGTACAACTGCCGCTTCGGCGACCCGGAGACCCAGGTCGTGCTGGCGAGCCTGGCCACCCCGCTGGCCGGCGTGCTGCACGCGTCCGCCACCGGCCGCCTGGGCGAGCTGGAGCCGCTGCGCTGGCACGAGGGCGCCGCGGTGACCGTCGTGGTGGCCGCGGAGAACTACCCGGCCACCCCGCGTACCGGCGACCCGATCAAGGGCCTGGCCGAGGTGGCCAAGCTCGCGCACACCTACGTCCTGCACGGCGGCACCCGCCGCGGCGAGGGCGACGAGGTGTTGTCCTCCGGCGGCCGGGTGCTCTCGGTGACCGGGACCGGTGCGACCCTGGAACAGGCCCGCGAACGCGCCTACGAGGGTGTCGCGCTGATCGGCCTGCCCGGCTCGCACCATCGCACCGACATCGCCGCCAAGGCGATCCGCGGCGAGATCAGCGTCGCCGGCGGGGTCGCGAACGGCTGAATTCGGCCGTTCGCAGTCCTCACCGGTCGGCTCGAACACACGCAGCCGTCCGGCCCCGGATCTCACCCGCAGGGATGGTGTTCGGCCCGAAGGGGCTGAACACCGGAACTCGTCGCATTATCGTGCGAGCACCGCGGGTCGTGACCGACGACCCGGACGAGTGATCCCCGGATCCAGGATCGGATGGGGGCGATGCGTGTGGGCGAGTCGGCCGAACCACTGGCGCTGGCCGAGGCGCGCGCACGGGCGCGCGCCGTGCTGTGGGTGCGCAACGGCGCCGTTCTGGCCGCGCTCACGGCCGCCGGCCTGCTGCTGTACGGCGCTTCGCGCAGCTACGGCGCAAGCGCCCCGGGAACGCTGCTCGCCGTCTCGGCGGTGGCCCTGGTGACCGTGCTCGCCTGGGTCGCGCTCGACCTCGCGCTGGTGCGCAGGACCGGTGTCCCGGCGATCACGCTGGACCCCGGGGACGCCCCCGAACTGCACACGATGGTGCGCGAACTGGCCGAGGAACTGCGCGTCCCGACGCCCGACGGCATCCGGTTGTGCCCGGAATGTGACAGTTGGCTGGAACCCGATCCCCGACGGGCCCGACGCACCGTGCTGGTGATCGGCGCACCGTTCCTGTGGTGGTTGCGGGTGGGCGAGCTGCGCGCCCTGCTCGCCCCGGTCGTGGCGGGCACCGAGGCATCCGCCGAACCGGCCGTCGCGGGCGCCCGGCGCTGGGTGCGCAGGCTGGACGCCGTCGCCGATGTGCGCCGTCCACCGGGCCCGCTCCCGCTGCGCCCGGCACGCCGCGTCTCCCGCGCGTTCGCCCGCCAACTGCTGGGCCTGTGCCAGGGGCACGCCGAGCTGATGGAACGCGAGATCGCGGTCGGCGCGGCGGCACTGGCCATCCCGCTGGAGCCGGAGCTGCGCGCCGCCGCGCACGAACAGGTCGGCCTGGCCTACGCGGGCTGGGACCGGCTGCTGACCCGGCTCGCGGCCCCCGCCTGGACGATCGGGCGCCGCCCGGACGCGCTGATGGCGGGCGTGGTGTCGGCGCTGACCGAGCTGTCCCGGCGGGACAAACTCGCGGACGCCTTCGGGGCGCGGTTGGCCGAGCGGCCCGCCAGCGACCTGCTCGTCGACCCGGTCGGCATGGACGGCGAGATCTCCCGCCTCGCGGCGGGCATCTTCGCGGACAACCCGACCCCGGACCCGGTCCGCTGGACGGACTACCCGCAGGCGGTCATCGAGCCGGTCTGGCGGGCCCGGGCCGAGGCGTTCGCGGCCCCGGTCGACGACGCGCTGGCGGTGCTGCGCCGGGATCCGGACGAGGGCCGCCGCAAGGCCGCCGAGCACCTGTTCGCGGTGGTCGCCTGCGCGGCCCTGGACACCGGTCGGATGCGCCCGGCGGTGGACTGGCTGGACGGCCCGGTCCTGGTCGACGGGGCGGGCCGGGCGGTCGACCTGGCGACGCTGATCACCCGCGCCGTCGACGAGGGCAACGACGCCCCGCTGCGCACCTGGCTGGCCCGCATCGGCATCCCCACCCGCGAACCGGTCCACCCGGGCGGCTCGGCCGCCTAGGCCGTGTCCGGCACGCCCCCACCCAAGCCCGCGCATACCGGCCTCGACCGGGGCCGTGAAAGACTCGGCTCGCCTCGCCCGGGCGCAGACGCGGCGAGTCCACGACCCGAGAAAGTGCTGGTTTCAGTGAGCGGATTCGTCACCAAGCCCGAGCCGGTCGAGGTTCCCGGCCTGACCCACATCCACACCGGCAAGGTGCGTGATCTGTACACCGACGCCGAGGGCAACCTCGTGATGGTGGCGAGCAACCGGATGTCGGCCTTCGACTGGGTCCTGGACCCGGAGATCCCGGAGAAGGGCCGGATCCTCACCAGCATGTCGCTGTGGTGGTTCGAACTGCTCGCGGATCTGTATCCCAACCACGTGATCTCCACCGAGGTACCGGCCGGCGCCCCCGCCGACTGGGCCGGTCGCGCGCTGGTGTGCCGGCGCCTGGACATGGTGCCGGTCGAGTGCGTCGCGCGCGGCTACCTGGCCGGATCCGGTCTGGCGGAATACCGCGCCGAGCGCACGGTGTGCGGGATCACGCTGCCCGAGGGCCTGACCGACGGCTCCGAACTGCCCGCGCCGATCTTCACCCCGGCCACCAAGGCCGAGGTCGGCGAGCACGACGAGAACGTCTCGTACGAGTACGTCGCCGAGCACCACGGCGCCGAGCTGGCCGCCACGCTGCGCCGGGCCACGCTGGCCGTCTACGGCCGGGCCAGGGACATCGCCCGCGAGCGCGGGATCATCCTGGCCGACACCAAGTTCGAGTTCGGCTTCGACCCGCAGGGCCGCCTCGTGCTGGCCGACGAGGTGCTCACGCCCGACTCGTCTCGCTTTTGGCCGGCCGACGAATGGCAGCCCGGGCACGCCCAGCCGTCCTTCGACAAGCAGTACGTGCGCGACTGGCTGGCTTCGCCCGAGTCCGGCTGGGACCGCGCGGCGGACACCCCGCCGCCCGCCCTGCCCGAGGAGGTCGTCCGGCGTACGCACGAGAAGTACGTCGAGGCGTACGAACGGCTGACCGGCCGGCGCTGGGCCTGACCGGCATCCCCGACACCGCCGGACCCCATCGGGGTTCGGCGGTATCGCGTGCCGATCCATCCGCATGTCCGCGCGAATGCCCCACGCACAGCAAAAAGGCCGGATCACCCAGGTGATCCGGCCTTCGCATGGAGCGGACGACGAGATTCGAACTCGCGACCCTCACCTTGGCAAGGTGATGCTCTACCAACTGAGCCACGTCCGCACGACTCGGGGTTTCGGCCCCGCGTTGTGTCCCAACCCTACCCGATCCGCGGAGGTGGTTGCCACCAACCTCGGGTTCGGGGGATCGAGCAGAGCAGGCGACAGGAATCGAACACTGCGTCTCCCCCTTGGAAAGGGGGCGCTCTACCACTGAGCTACGCCTGCGTGTGTTCCCCGGTTTCCCGGGTGCAAGAGAACTCTATAGGACCCTCGGAGGTGCCAAGTACGCTCCGAAGTCGGATCGTTACGGATGTCTGGCTTTGTCCGGGAAAGTTCTTTCGCAGCCCCGCCCCCCGTCCCTCCTGTGGTGCGGGACGGGGGTCGGGTGGGCCGCGTCCTCAGTTGGCCGTGTTGGCGGCCTCGAATTCCGCGTAGACGCGGGCCGGGATACGCCCGCGGGCGGGTACGTCCATGCCCCGCGCCCGGGCCCAGGCCCGTACCGCCGCGGGGTCGGAGGTGACGGTCGTCTGCCGGAACGGCTTTCCCGTGCGCGCGGTGCGCCGGGCGACCGCGAGATAAGGCGCCAACGCGCCCCGCATCTGCTGAACGTGCTCTTCCGAAAGGTCGATTTCATACGACTTGCCGTCGAGGCCGAAACGGATGGTTTCCGTGGCCTCGCTTCCGTCGATGTCGTCGTGCAGGCTGACGACTACACGCTGGGCCATGGCGGTGTCCTCTCGGGTGATAGCACCGAGGCGAAAAACAAAACTACATTGCCGAGTCTAAGCGCTAAACGCGAACCGTCGCGGTGTGGTCCGCTCTTCTTCGGTTCGGTAAGCGCTAATTTACCGGTCGGCGATTCGTTTTCACGATACGCGAGATATTCCTCTCGCCGCGCGCGGGCGGGCGTGTCCGTCGCTCGGACGACCCTGGATCCACAGCCTGTGGACAACATTCGGGCGGCCCGGCCGCCCGGGACGACCCGGCGGGGAACATTGCCCGTTTAGAGGCGATTTATTGACATCAAGGCCCGGCGAACCCGCCTGTGGACAACCCCAAAGCTGTGGATAACTTGGCGTTGGGGCGGTCCCCCGGAGGCGGCCGGTACCCTGATACCGCCGATCCATCGGGTGCCGGCGTCGACCGACCCGATCCAGCAGCAGGGTCCGAACCCCCGTATCCCGGATACGGCCCGGCCCGAACCATCACAGTGGGAGTGCCTGTGGCACGCGTCGTCGTCGACGTCATGCTCAAGCCGGAAATCCTCGATCCCCAGGGGCAGGCCGTGCAGCGCGCGCTGCCGGGGCTGGGATTCGACGGAATCACCGACGTCCGCCAAGGCAAGCGTTTCGAACTGGAGCTGGAGGGACCGGTCGACGAGGCCGCCCTCGCCCGCATCCGCGAAGCCGCCGAGTCGTTCCTCGCCAACACCGTGATCGAGGACTTCGTGGTCCGCGTCGAGGAGGAGGGGAAGTGACGGTCCGCGTCGGCGTCGTCACCTTTCCCGGCTCGCTCGACGACCGTGACGCCCTGCGTGCGGTGCGTATCGCCGGTGCCGAGCCGGTCGCGTTGTGGCACAAGGACAAGAACCTCCAGCAGGTCGACGCGGTCGTCCTGCCCGGCGGATTCTCCTACGGTGACTACCTGCGTTGCGGCGCGATCTCGCGCTTCTCGCCGGTGATGGAATCGGTGATCGAGCAGGCGCAGGCCGGCCTTCCGGTATTGGGCATCTGCAACGGTTTCCAAATTCTTTGCGAATCCCACCTGCTGCCGGGTGCGCTCACCCGCAACGATCACCTGCACTTCATCTGCCGTGATCAAAAGTTGCGCATCGAGAACGTGTCCAGCGCATGGACCTCGGACTTCGCGCAGGGGCAGGAGATCACCGTTCCGCTCAAGAACGGTGAAGGCGGTTTCGTCGCCGACGAGCGCACCCTGGACATGTTGGAGGCCGAGGGCCGCGTGATCGCGCGATACCTCGACGTCAACCCGAACGGATCGCGCCGCGACATCGCCGGGATCAGCAACGCCGCCGGGAATGTGGTCGGTTTGATGCCGCACCCCGAGCACGCGGTCGAGCCGCTGACCGGTCCCACGACCGAGGGCCTCCCGTTCTTCACCTCGATCCTGAAGCGCCTGGTGAACGCCTGATGAGCCTGGACACCGTCAAGAACGCGCTCGACCACCCCGAGGTCGAGCAGCCCTTCGCCGAACTCGGCCTCAAGCCGGACGAGTACACCCGCATCCGGGAGATCCTCGGCCGTCGGCCGACCTCGTCCGAGCTGGCGATGTACTCGGTGATGTGGTCCGAGCACTGTTCGTACAAGTCGAGCAAGGTGCACCTGCGCCAGTTCGGCGACAAGATGCCCGAGAACGACGCGATGCTCGTGGGCATCGGCGAGAACGCCGGCGTCGTCGACGTCGGCCAGGGCTACGCCGTGACCTTCAAGGTCGAGTCGCACAACCACCCCTCCTACGTGGAGCCCTACCAGGGCGCCGCGACCGGCATCGGTGGCATCGTGCGCGACATCCTGGCGATGGGTGCCCGTCCGGTCGCGGTGATGGACCCGCTGCGGTTCGGCGCGGCCGAGCACCCCGACACCCGGCGTGTGCTGCCCGGCGTGGTCGCGGGCATCGGCGGCTACGGCAACTGCCTGGGCCTGCCCAACATCGGCGGCGAGGTCGTCTTCGACCCCTGCTACCAGGGCAACCCGCTGGTCAACGCGCTGTGCGTGGGCGTGATGAAGCACGAGGACATCCACCTCGCGCAGGCGTCCGGCGCGGGCAACCTGGTGATCCTGTACGGCGCCCGCACCGGCGGCGACGGGATCGGCGGCGTCTCGGTCCTGGCCTCGGAGACCTTCGAGGCGGACGGCCCGGCCAAGCGCCCGGCGGTCCAGGTCGGCGACCCGTTCCAGGAGAAGCTGCTGATCGAGTGCACCCTGGAGCTGTTCCGCGAGCACCTGGTCGCGGGCATCCAGGACCTCGGCGGCGCGGGCCTGTCCTGCGCGACCTCCGAGCTGGCCTCGGCCGGCTCCGGCGGTATGCGGGTCGAGCTGGACACCGTCCCGCTGCGCGACCACACGCTCTCGCCCGAAGAGATCCTGATGAGCGAGTCGCAGGAGCGCATGTGCGCGGTCGTGGAGCCGGCCCACGTGGCCCGCTTCATGGAGATCTGCGACAAGTGGGACGTGATCGCCACTGTCGTCGGCGAGGTCACCGAGGGCGACCGGCTGGAGATCTACTGGCACGGCGAGCAGATCGTCGACGTGCCGCCGCGCACGGTCGCGCACGAGGGGCCCGTCTACGAGCGTCCGTACGCCCGCCCGCAGTGGCAGGACACGCTCCAGGCGGACGCCGCCGAGCGGCTGCCGCGCCCGGGCACGGCCGAGGAGCTCAAGGCCACCCTGCTGAAGGTCGTCGCGTCGCCGAACCTGGCGGACAAGTCCTGGGTCACCGCCCAGTACGACCGCTACGTGCTCGGCAACACCGTGCTGGCCCAGCCGGAGGACTCCGGCATGGTCCGGATCGACGAGGAGACCGGCCTGGGCGTGGCCCTCGCCACCGACGGCAACGGCCGCTTCTGCAAGCTCGACCCGTACATCGGCGCGCAGCTCGCGCTGGCCGAGGCGTACCGCAACGTGGCCACCACCGGCGCCAAGCCGCTGGCCGTCACCGACTGCCTGAACTTCGGCTCGCCCGAGGACCCGGCGGTGATGTGGCAGTTCGCCGAGACCACCCGCGGTCTCGCGGACGCGTGTCAGATCCTGGGCACGCCGGTGACCGGCGGCAACGTGTCCTTCTACAACCAGACCGGCGAGACGGCGATCCACCCGACACCGGTGGTCGGCGTGCTCGGGGTGATCGACGACGTCGAGCGGCGCACGCCGATCGGCTTCGCCGAGGAGGGGCAGATCATCCTGCTCCTGGGCGACACGCACGAGGAACTCTCCGGCTCGGCCTGGGCCCAGGTGGCCCACGACCACCTCGGCGGCCTGCCGCCGAAGGTCGACCTGGAGCGCGAGCGGCTGCTCGCCGAGATCCTGATCGCGGGCTCGCGGGACGGCATGATCGACGCCGCGCACGACCTCGCCGACGGCGGCCTGGCCCAGGCCCTGGTCGAGGCGTGCCTGGCCGGCGGCCACGGCGCGCGTGTGGTGCTCGCGGAGGACCTGGACCCCACCGTCGCGCTGTTCAGCGAGTCGGCGGGCCGGGCGATCGTCGCGGTGCCGCGGAGCGAGGAACTGCGCTTCGCCGACATGTGCAAGGTACGCGGCCTGCCGTGCGCCCGGATCGGCGTGGTCGACGGTGACACGCTCGACTTCCAGGGCCACTTCACGGTGGCGCTGGATGAGGTGCGCGCCGCCCACGAGGGAACCCTGAAGAACCTGTTCGGCTGAGCCGAGCACCCCCGGGAGGCCCGTGCGACGTGCCCTACGCACACCGCACGGGCCTCCCGGGTTTCCCGAATCGGGCGCTACCGCCCCAACCGATAGGGGCGGAACGTGCCGTGCCCCGGCCAGTACGGGTAGGGGACGGTGCCGTAGTGCGCGCCCTTGGCACCGCTCTCTTCGTACGCGTGGTAGGTCGTGTGCGCCGCGTCGGCCCACCCGGCGAAGATCAGCGTGTGTCCGGCCGCCCCGGGCGCGGTGTTCAGCAGGATGTCGCCCGGCTGTAGGTCGTCCCGGCCGATCGGGTGCGACACCTCCGGCAGGGTCACCGTGGTCAGTCCCGGCGGCGGCAGGCCCCAGGCCATCGAGACCAGTCCCGAGCAGTCCGTGCGGTAGCCGTCGTGCAGCCCGCTCATGCTGTAACCCAGGCGCAGGTCGGCCCATCCTTTCGCGCGGGCCACGATCGCCTCCCCACTCGACGCCGCCGCCGAGCCCGGTGTGACCGAGGCGACCGGCGCGAGCCGGGTGATCCCCGCACCGCGGCCGATCGGCCGGACCGTGACCGGCCCGTCGTAGACCTCGGGCAGCGTGAACGGCGGTTCGGCGACCCGGACCGAGGCGGCGGCCGGCGGCGGGGGAGCCGGGCCGGCCGGGACCAGGTCCAGCAACCGGGTCGCCGCGGCCGTGTCCACCTCGGTGTACGCCCGCGCGTTCTCCGCCAAGCGATCGGCCAGATCCACCCCGGTGCGTTCGGCCCGATCCAACGTCTCCACCGCCTCGCGCAGCCGGGCGCGCACCGCCTCGAAGGTCTGCGGCGCCAGCGGCCGACTCGCCGCCACGTCGACCGCCGCGACGCGCTCGCGCAGCGCCCACACCTCCCCGGAGACCGCGCGCAGTCGCCCCGCGAGCGCCACCAGCGCGCCCGGTACGGCGGCGAACCCGCCGCTCATCGCGGCGCCCATCGCTCGTCCAACCAGGCCGCGCTGCCGCCGGCCGGAAAGTGCTCGTGCGCACCCGGCCCGGCCGCCTCCCGGGCGGCCCGCTCGTTGGCCGCGATCCGAGCGAGCGCGGCCCGCATCGCCCCCGCGTGCGCCCGCAGCGCCTCGACCACCGCGAGCACGGCCGGCTCGGTCGCCGCACACTCCCGCCGCCAGCTCTGCGCGCGCACCGCGAAGGCGTCCGCCGCGCCGCCGTGCCAGTCGGCCGCGACGACCGGCCCGGGTCGCACCCGCTCGGTGGCCGTCGCCAACTCGGCCGCGATCGTGTCGACCCGGCCGGGATCCCCGTAATTGCTCATGCGCCCAGCGTCACCGATTCGGCGCCGGGTCGGGCGAGCACCCGCCGAATCTGTGCAGAAACGAATCGCCTACTCGCTCTCGGCCGCGCGCTCTAACCTGCACCCATGACCAGCCGCCCCGCCGCCCCCCGCCCCCGCAAGGTCGACCCGATCAAGGTGCGTGCCGCCCTGATCGCCCAGTGGCGGGCGATCGTGGACGTCACGGCCCGGCTGACCCCCGCCCAACTCGCCGCTCCCTCCGACCTGACCGGCTGGTCCACCGCCAACCTGGTCGGCCACCTGGCCGCGAGCATCCAGGCGGTGCCGCGCTGGCTCGCCGAGCCGGTCCCGAACGGCCCGGTGATCACCGTCGAGCAGTGGGCGAACGGCACCTCCGCGTACGCCGCCGTGATCTCCTCCCTCGCCGACGAGATGGCCGAGGCCGGCCACACCCCCGCCGACTACGCGGACGCCGCGATCGCCGCCCTCGACGGCGTCCCGGACACCCGGGTCACCATCACCCGGATCGGCCCGATGCGCGTCGCCGACATGCTCGTCACCCGCCTGGTCGAGGGTGTCGTGCACGCCGACGACCTCGAACGCGCCCTCGGCGAGCCGTTCCCGCACGACCGGCACGCACTGGGCACCGTGGTCCGGGCGCTGGCCGACGCGTTGGCGACCCGGGTGCCCGGCCACTCGGTCGAGGTCCGCGTCCCGCCGTTCGCCGTAGTGCAGTGCGTCACAGGCCCCCGGCACACTCGGGGCGTTCCGCCCAACGTGGTCGAGACCGACCCAAGGACCTGGATCCGCCTCGCCACCGGCCGCCTGACCTGGGCGGACGCGATCGAGGACGGTCGGGTGCTGGCCAGTGGCGAACGCAGCGACTTGTCCGGATACCTGCCACTGATGGGGTGATCCGCGATCGATCCGGCCCTGTCGTAGACTCGATCACGTGCCACGTGGCGATGGACGACTCAACCACGATCTCTTCCCCGGCGAGAAGGGCCCGCAGGATGCCTGCGGCGTCTTCGGCGTTTGGGCCCCCGGCGAAGAGGTCGCAAAACTCACCTACTTCGGTCTCTACGCATTGCAGCACCGCGGAACGGAATCCGCCGGCATAGCTGTGAGCAACGGATCCCAGATCCTGGTCTTCAAGGACATGGGCCTGGTTTCCCAGGTCTTCGACGAAACCACCCTGGGCTCGCTCCGCGGGCACATGGCCGTCGGCCATGCCCGCTACTCGACCACCGGTTCGTCGGTCTGGGAGAACGCCCAGCCGACCTTCCGGGCAACCGCGACCGGCAGCATCGCGCTCGGCCACAACGGAAACCTCACCAACACGGGTGAGCTGTCCCGTCTGGTTGCCGAGCAGGGCCCCGATCGCGGCGAACTGAAATACCCGTACCAGGGCCGGATCGAGGCCAGCAGCGACACCGATCTGCTGACCTCGCTCCTGGCCGGCAGCCCGGACCTGTCCCTGGAACAGACCGCGATGCAGGTGTTGCCCGAGGTCAAGGGCGCCTTCTCGCTGGTCTTCATGGACGAGACCACGCTCTACGCCGCGCGCGATCCCCAGGGCATCCGGCCCCTCGTGCTCGGTCGACTGGAGCGCGGCTGGGTGGTCGCCAGCGAGACCGCGGCCCTGGACATCGTCGGAGCCTCGTTCATCCGCGAGATCGAGCCGGGCGAGCTGATCGCCGTCGACGAGCACGGCCTGCGCACCCGACGCTTCGCCGAGGCCAAGCCCAAGGGCTGCGTCTTCGAGTACGTCTACCTGGCCCGCCCGGACACCACGATCGCCGGCCGCGGCGTCTACGCGTCCCGGGTCGAGATGGGCCGCCGACTGGCCCAGGAGTACCCGGTCGACGCCGACCTGGTCATGCCGACCCCGGAATCGGGCACCCCGGCCGCGATCGGCTACGCCGAGCAGTCCGGCATCCCGTACGGAAACGGCCTGGTCAAGAACTCCTACGTGGGCCGGACCTTCATCCAGCCCAGCCAGACCATCCGGCAACTCGGCATCCGGCTCAAGCTCAACCCGCTGCGCGAGGTCATCCAGGGCAAGCGACTGGTCGTCGTCGACGACTCGATCGTGCGCGGCAACACCCAGCGTGCCCTGGTGCGGATGTTGCGCGAGGCCGGCGCGGCCGAGGTGCACGTGCGGATCTCCTCGCCGCCGGTGAAGTGGCCGTGCTTCTTCGGCATCGACTTCGCCACCCGGGCCGAGCTGATCGCCAACGGTCTCTCGGTCGACGAGATCGCCAAGTCCCTCGGGGCCGACTCGCTCGCCTACATCTCGCTCGACGCGATGGTCGAGGCCACCACCATCCCCAAGGACCGGCTGTGCCGGGCCTGCTTCGACGGCGAATACCCGATCGAACTGCCCGACCCCGAGCGGCTGGGCAAGCACCTCCTCGAAGGCATCGAGCAGACCGTCCGCACCGACGTGGACGGCGTGCAGGCCCTCCTCGGCGGCGGCGGGGCCGAGGACGCGCTCCGCCGTCCCTGATCAGCCGAGTCCCCGAGTTCTCTTCTTCGGATCGCCGCGTCGCGTTCCCCCATGCGGGGGCGCGGAGCGGTGGCCGAGGAGATCCACCGACCCGACCCGAAAGGGCCGCCGCCGTGAGCGACCAGTCCACCTCCACCCCCCACACCGCGACCTACGCCGCGGCCGGCGTCGACATCGAGGCCGGTGACCGCGCCGTGCACCTGATGAAGCAATGGGTCGGCCAGGCCACCCGGCCCGAGGTCGTCGGCGGCCTGGGCGGCTTCGCGGGCCTGTTCGACATGTCCGCGTTCAAGCGGTACGAGCGCCCCCTGCTGGCCACCGCGACCGACGGGGTGGGCACCAAGGTCGCCATCGCGCAGGCGATGGACAAGCACGACACGATCGGCCACGACCTGGTCGGCATGGTCGTCGACGACCTGGTCGTGTGCGGTGCCGAGCCGCTGTTCATGACCGACTACATCGCCACCGGCAAGGTCTTTCCCGAGCGCGTCGCGGCGATCGTCAAGGGCATCGCCGAGGGCTGCGTGCTGGCCGGCTGCGCGCTGATCGGCGGCGAGACGGCCGAGCACCCCGGCCTGCTCGACCCGAACGAGTACGACGTGGCGGGCGCCGGCACCGGGATCGTGGAGGCCGACGGGCTGCTCGGCGCGGAGCGGGTGCGCGAGGGCGACGTGGTGATCGCGATGGCCGCCTCCGGCCTGCACTCGAACGGCTACTCGCTGACCCGGCACGTGTTCTTCACGCTCGCCGGCTGGAGCCTGGACCGGGACGTCCCGGAGCTGGGCCGCACGCTCGGCGAGGAACTGCTCGAACCGACCCGGATCTACTCGCTGGACTGCCTCGACCTGGCCCGGCGCACCGACGTGCACGCCTACTCGCACGTCACCGGCGGCGGCCTGGAGGCCAACCTCGCGCGGGTGCTCCCGGCCCACCTGGACGCCCGCCTGGACCGCTCGACCTGGACGCCCGCCCCGATCTTCGGCCTGGTCGGCGCGCTCGGCGACGTGGCCCGCGCCGAGTTGGAGAAGACGCTGAACATGGGCGTGGGCATGGTCGCGGTGGTCGCCGCGGACGCGGCCGACGCGGCCCTCGCGGTGCTCGCCGAGCGCGGGGTGCCGGCCTGGATCCTCGGCGACATCGTCACCGGCTCCGGCCGGGCCGTACTGACCGGCGATCACCGGGCATGACGAAAGCACCCGCGGCGGTGGCCGTCGTCCCGGATCGGGACGGCGGTGCCACTGCGGGCGCGTTCGCGAACACGCCAAACGGCCCGGGGTCGAGTAGTCCTGCTACTCGGTCCCGGACCGGGCGGTGTCACCGTGCACGGGCGCCCCGGCTGAAGAGGGCGTTACGTCCCGTGCCCGACGACGAAGATCGCGGGGTCAACGATGGCGCGATCGGCCGTCGTCTTCCTCGTCTTCGTCATCGTTGTAACGAGCCGAGTACCCCGCGTAGGGGTCGTCGAACTCGTCTTCACTCGTGTCGTCGTCAACCTCAGGCTTGCCGATCGGCAAGTCGGTTGGCGACGACGCGCCCAGCTCTTCAGCCAGACGGCTCAGATCCGTACCGCCGCTGTTGTACTTCAGCTGGCGGGCGACCTTTGTCTGCTTGGCCTTGGCCCGGCCGCGCCCCATGGCTCGACCCCCTCAACGACGGGGCTCACGGCCCCGGGTCTTGACACGCGTTCATAGTCAGGGACGGTTCGATGGCACTTGAGAACCGGCCCGTAGGGGATTAACGGTACCTGCTTCCGCTGCCGGACGGTACGTCGCATGGGTGACAGCGGGGCTCGGACCCCGACCGGGCTGTACCGTTCCGGCTGGTCAGGGGCCTGGTCTGGGGTCCTTTGCCGAGTCTGACGATACCGTGTCGGTCAGCTTTGGAGGTAGATGTCACGCAGGCGGCCCACATCCGCCATGCGTCGCTCGGCCAATCGGTCCGCCGCGAGGGCCGGTGGCACCCCCTCCTCGTCGGCCAGGGCGAAGATCTTCGCGGTCGTCGCGCGGATGCCCGTGGCCTTGCGCTTGGCCCGCTCGAAGTCGAATCCGTGCCGCTCGTCGGCGACCTGGATCACCCCGCCGGAGTTCACCAGGTAGTCCGGCGCGTAGAGCACGCCGCGCTCCGCGAGCGCCTTCTCGATGCCGGGATGGGCGAGCTGGTTGTTGGCCGCGCCGCACACCACCGAGGCGGTGAGCACCGGGACCGTGTCGTCGTTGAGCGCACCACCGAGCGCGCACGGCGCGTACACGTCCAGGTCCGAGAGTCGGATCAGGGTGTCCGTGTCGGCCGCGAAGTCCACCTCCGGGTGTTGGTGGCGTACGTGCGCCACCGCACGCTCGTCCACGTCGGTGATCACCACCGAGGCGCCGTCCGCGACCAGGTGTCCCACCAGGTGCCGGCCGACCTTGCCGACGCCCGCAACGCCCACCCGCCGCCCGCGCAGGGTGGGGGTGCCCCACCGGTGCTCGGCGGAGGCCAGCATGCCCTGGAAGACCCCGTAGGCGGTCAGCACGGACGAGTCGCCGGCACCGCCGTTCTCCGGGGAGCGGCCGGTGACGTAGGCGCACTCCTTGGCGACCACGTCCATGTCGTCGACGTAGGTGCCCACGTCGCAGGCGGTGATGTAGCGACCGCCCAGCGACTGCACGAACCGCCCGTAGGCGCGCAGCAGCACCTCGGTCTTGTCCCGGGTCGGGTCGCCGATGATCACCGCCTTGCCGCCGCCGTGGTCGAGGCCGGCGAGGGCGTTCTTGTAGGCCATGCCGCGGGAGAGGTTGAGGACGTCCGCGACGGCCTCCTCCTCGGTCTCGTAGGGGTGGAACCTGGTGCCGCCGAGGGCGGGTCCCAGGACACTGGAGTAGATCGCGATGATCGCGCGCAGTCCGCTTGCGCGGTCCTGGCAGAAGACGACCTGTTCGTGGCCGGTCGACCTGCCGAACACCAGGCCCGACGTCGTGCCGTCCGAGCCATCCATCCTGTCGGTCACTGTGGTGACTCCATGGGATCGTGGTGAGCTTTCCGCCGCGCGGGTGCGCGCGGCGATTCAAGCCTAGAACCCGTCCGGATCACCGGGTTGGACCTTCTTCACCTCGGGGCCCATCCGACGTGCCAAGATGCGTTCGTGCGGACTTCGGTGGTTGCCCCCTACGCGGCGTACCTGCGGGTGTACGAGCCGCTTGCCGCGTTTCCCGAGCCGGAACGCGGGCGGTGGGCGGCCTACGCCGCCACACGGCCGGCAGGCCCCTCCGCGTCGCCCGAGGCGTCCTCGCCCGCCGGGCTGACCGCGCAGGAGCACCGGAGCGGCCTGGAGAACCTCCTGGCCACCCCTCCGGTGATCGCGCCGCCGCACGAGAGCGAGGACGCCTACGTACACGTCCTGGACGGCGTCACGGTGATCTGCCCGCGGCAGACCCGGCTGCGCTGCTGGACCGCGCTGGCCGAACTGCGTCGGGAGTATCCGGCGACGGTGCTGGACGTGTTCTGGCCGCGAATGGTGCTCGACCAGGCGCACGTGGAGCACGAGCGGTGGAAGTCCGCGCACCCCGACGTGCATCCGCACATCCACAGCAGCACGTGGCACGTGCCGGTGCGCTGGTTCGTGTTGTTCGCGCCCGACGAGCGGGTGCTGGTGCCCGCGGCCGGGAACGCCTCGGCGGGGCCCGGCGAGCTCTACTACCGCACGCCGATGGTGCAGGCCCGGCGTCGGGTCGCCAGGGCGCTCAAGGTGCTCCGCGAGACGGTCGAGGACGGGGCGCTGATCACCGGCCTGGAGAGCGTGGGCCGCTGGCTGGAGGAGTTCCATCCACGCGCCCTGGTCGAGTTGGACTACGGCGGTCTGGTGCGACTGCTCGGATCGGGTGATCCGGCGGCCGAGAACTCGGTCGCGGACGTCGCCGAGGGCATCGCCGCGCTGGGTTCCGGTGACGGAGCGCGAGCATCGGCGGCCTACCGAAGGATTACGGAGCGTTGGCAATCGGTACGTGCCCTGGAGCACGCGAGCTGAGCAAGCGTCCGCATTTCATGAAGTTTCGGCGTGACCGTCGTCACTCTTTCGTGTTCAGTCGCCCTGCGATCTGAAAGCCTCTCAACCTGCTGGTTCGAGTTGTGGGACTCCCAGCCCTCCAGGTTGTTGGAGATCGACTCACAACAAGGTGCATACGCCAGCGAATGGTTCGTATATGATGAAAAGGACAAACCAGATGTAGTCGGTCTGGCCGGGTCGGGTCATCGGGGATACTTCGTTGCTGGTGGGACGGGGTGGACACGAGGGGTCGATCGTGCCCGAGTGACTCATCGTCACGGTCGGGTGACTGTCCGCTATGCCTGGTCCTTCGGGATCGCGTGGCTTGAACCCTGGGATGCCAATTCCGGCGGTTTGACCAACCGGGTGCGGCGGATGGTGTACTTGTACTGTGAAGGACAAGCCGTTCGTCCTATAACCGACTTGGCCCTCATGAACTATTTAGGACATCGTGGGTCAAGGTGCAGAATTTGAAGAAAGAACCGTGTTGGTTCGGTTCTCCCGAGGAGGCCGCTCATGACCGCTCGTACGCCTGATGCCGAGCCGCTGCTGACGCCGGCCGAGGTTGCCAGCATGTTCCGCGTCGACCCCAAGACGGTGACGCGCTGGGCCAAGGCCGGCAAGCTCACGTCGATCCGCACGCTCGGCGGACACCGTCGCTACCGCGAGGTGGAGGTCCGCGCCCTGCTCGCGGGCATTCCGCAGCAGCGCAGCGAAGCCTGAGGGCTGCGTCGAAAGCTTTTCCCCTGAGTGCTGCACCGGATCCCGCCGGGTCCGGTGCAGCACTCTTTTGTGTGCCCGGAGGGTGTCGATCCGCGGGCCGCTCGGCCCGGCGTCGCGTCGGTGTCGCGCTGCGGTCGGCCCGGGGTTCGGGCGGCGCTTTCGGCGGCGGTGGGGCGGCGTGCGACGCGGTGGGCCGGGGGTGCCGATGGGGCCCGATCGGCCGCTTTCGCGGCGGATCCATGACGGCGTCCAGTAAAATATCACATAGAATGCACAGTCGATTTCCGGCCGCCGACGAAAACCTTCTCCGGTCAAAACAGTGACCTTGGTCACACTGGTGTTCGCGGCCCGTCCGCGTGATCGCTCGCGGCAGTGGTTCGGACCTTTCCCCGGTCCGGCCGATCCGTGAGGTCGCCGGCGGCCGGCGGGCGCCCAGGGGAGGACCCCGATCGATTCCCGGGTACCGAGGGCATCGCAGGGCCCGTGTGGGGCCGTCGGGGCCGCTGTCGGGCCAGAGTCGGCCAAGGGGTGTCGACGCGGTGGGCTCGGCGGGTCGGGGGGCCGACCCGGTCCGCGTCGAGCGGGCGCGGCGGTCGGGCATCGGGGTGGATTCGACGGGCCCGGCCCGAAATCGCCGATCGAACACGCTGAGTGATGATCGGACGATTCGCGGCGCGATTTCGATCTCGCCGATTCGCCGGCGTTCGTCACTGTGTGCAAGCACGGTGACCGTGCGCGCGGTGCCGTGCCCGGTCAGTCCTCGTCGAGCCAGGCGAGCCGGGTGTCCTCGTCCGGGGCCGGGCCGTCGATCAGGTGCGGCAGGAAGCGGGCGTACCCGTCGGTGACCGGGCCGCTGGACTCGCGGATGCCGACGCCCGCGGACTTCCCGTCCACCACCCACGCGCCGAGTACGGGCTTGTTGCCGTCGAAGTCGGGGAGCGGCACGTACTCCTGGAAGCACCAGCCCTCGTCGCCGTACGCCTCGGCGGGCTGGATGTGCTCGCCCGCGGGCGTGACGATGCGGATCGCGTCGCCCTCGCGCCCGTGCAGCGGCTTGGCCACATACGACTCCATGCCGCGCGGCGAGTCCAGGAAGGCGGGCAGCAGGTTCGGGTGGCCGGGATACAGCTCCCACAGCACCGCGAGCAGCGCCTTGTTGGACAGGATCGCCTTCCAGGCCGGTTCGACGAACAGGCACGAGCGGGGATGGCTCATCAGGTGCTTCCCGAACGGCTCGGCGAGCATGTCCTCCCACGGGTAGAGCATGAACATCGTGTCGATGCCCCGCTCTTCCAGGTCGACGAAGCGCAGCCGCTCGCTGTCCCAGCCGATCTCGGCGACCTCCAGGCCGATGGTGGTCAGCCCGGCCTCGGTCGCGGTGTCGCGGAGGTAGGCGGTGTGCAGCCACTCCTCCTCGTCCTCGGTGCCCTCCACGTGCGCGAAGTGCATGGTCTCCGAGCGCAGATAGGGCTTGATCCGGCGCCAGGTGCGGACCAGCCGCTCGTGCAGGCTGTTCCACTGGTCGCGCTCCGGGAAGCAGTCGCGCAACCAGTACCACTGGACCAGGGATGCCTCGATCAGCGCGGTGGGGGTGTCCGCGTTGTATTCGAGCAGCTTGGCCGCGCGGCCGTCGCCGCCCCAGGCGAGGTCGAACCGCCCGTAGACGCTCGGGTGTTCCTCCTCGAGCGTGATCCGCAGATAACCGCGGGCCTCGTCGGGCAGGCCGAACGCGGTCAGGTCGCCGCGCTCGATCACGTGCCGGGCGGCGGCGAGCGACATCTCGTGCAGTTCCTCGGTGACGTCCTCGAGCCGGTCCACCTCGTCGAGGGTCAGCTCGTAGTACGCCTCTTCGTGCCAGTACGGCACCTCGGTGCCGTCGTCCTCTTCCCAGGTCGCATAGAGCAGCCCCTGCGACTCGACGAGCGGTTTCCAGCCCGGTCGAGGCGTGCTGGGTATACGGCGCATGGCTCAAGCCCTCCCCGGATGTGACACCGCGTCAGCTTGAACTCTTCGACGGGCACGAGCCGAAGCCGCCGCGTTCCACTTTGCCCTTGCGCGGGCGATCGAAGGATCCCTGCCCGGCGAGGAGAGTCGTACCCCTGGCCGGGGTGAGGGTCTGTCCGCACGAATGCGGGACGTAGTACCAGGACAGGGTCGGGTCGGTGCGGCCCAGGCAGCGGAAGTCGTCGACGCGCACGTTGTGCGTGCGATCCGCGCAGACCTCGGCGTAACCGCTGCGGGCCGAGTTCTTGCCGCCGCCGCTCCCGCAGGCGGTGAGCGCGCCGGCGAGGGTCAGGGTCAGGGTCGCCGCGACCGCGGTCGACTTCATGCCGCCCTTGCGCTGCGGGCGCGAACCCGACGACACGAGCCTGACGATACGAGTGGGGCCGGCCACGAGTCCTCCGTCCGGGGATGTCGACGACGGTCCGATGCGAACCGACTCCGAGGACGGTATCGAGACCTGCGGGCCCGCGGTGGCCCGGTGAGTGGGAAAACACGGAACTCGCGACGAGGCCGGGTCGATTTGTTCGACGGTGGCGGGGATGCCCGATCCCGGTCGCCCGGCCGGGGCCGACCCGGCCATCACCGTGGCGCGGGAGGGCGGTGCTCCACGTGCGGGCGTGAATACGCGGCGTTACCACTGGAAGGAAAGCGCGTGATCACATTGATTCGCGATGAATCGGGCGACCTGTTCCGGGCGCCGCCGCGGCTCAGACCCCGCTCGCGTCGAGCAGGCTGCCCACTCCGTAGGTGACCGCCATCGCCAGGGCCCCGCCCGCGGTGGTGCGCACGATCGCGCGGGCCGGCGGCGCACCACCCAATCGGGCCCCGCTCCAGCCGCACAACACCAGGGCGACCAGCACGGCGGCGACCGTGATCGGGAGCCGGGTCGAGGCGGCCGGCAACACCATCGCGAGCAGCGGCAACAACGCGCCGACGGTGAAGGCCAGGAAGCTGGCGCCGGCCGCGTGCCACGGGTTGGTCAGTTCGTTCGGGTCGATCTTGAGCTCGACCCGGGCGTGTGCGGCGAGCGCGTCGTGGGCGGTGAGTTGCTCCGCCACCTCGCGGGCGACCGGCCCGGTGATCCCCTGCTTCTCCAACAGACCGGTCAACTCGTCGAGTTCGGCCTCCGGTTCGTCGGTCAACTCGCGCCGCTCCTGGATCAGCGCGGCCTTCTCCGCGTCGCGCTGGGTGCTTACCGAGACGTACTCGCCCGCGGCCATCGACAACGATCCGGCGAGCAGCCCGGCCAGCCCGGCGGTGAGCAACTGGGCGCGCTCGTCGGTGGCTCCGGCGACACCGACCACGAGACCCGCGGTGGAGACGATGCCGTCGTTGGCGCCCAGCACGGCCGCCCGGAGCCAGTTCAGCCGGGTCCCCATCGCCTCGTCGTGCGGGGGATGGGTGGGCATCCGGTCGGGGGTGTCCGCGGCGCTCATGACCGAAGTATCACGACGAAGTCCGGTTCGGGCGGCGCGGACACGAGCGCGGGCCCGAGCCGAACCCGACCGGGTGAGTCGCTGCACCGCGTCGCCGGCCCGACCACGCAAGAACGCCCCGGACGATGAATCGTCTGGGGCGTCGGGTTATCCGGCTGCGGTGGCCAGGGGCGGGGTCGAACCGCCGACCTTCCGATTTTCAGTCGGACGCTCGTACCAACTGAGCTACCTGGCCTCGATGGATCAGGGCGCCTTTCGGCGCCCCGATCTTTACCATCTTGCGGTCCTGACGGGATTTGAACCCGCGGCCTTCACCTTGACAGGGTGACGAGCACTCCAAACTGCTCCACAGGACCTCTACCCGCGTTTCCTTGGGCTTCCTTCGTGTTGAACCCTACCGTACTGGCTGTCCGGCTTGTTGCGGCCCCCGGAGGGGGTTTGTTGCGTGCCCCCAACGGGATTCGAACCCGTGCTACCGCCTTGAAAGGGCGACGTCCTAGGCCACTAGACGATGGGGGCTTGTTGGCCGTGTCCGGCGTCTTGTTGCCGTCGGGGACGTCCCGAACTATACGGGGTTTCCGGCGGCGCTTGCAAAGCGGATAACCGGGGGCCGTCACGGGCCTGCGGCAGACCCCGCGAACCGGGGTGCGAAGCCGCAGAATGGGTGGGTGTTGGAGATGTCGCGCGAAGAGTTCGAGGAACTGGTGGCCGAGGCCCTGGACCGGATCCCGCCCGAGCTGACCGGGATCATGAACAACGTGGCGATCTTCGTCGAGGACGAACCCGCCCCCGACGGCGAACACGGGACCAACCTGCTCGGCCTGTACGAAGGCATCCCGCTCACCGAGCGGGGGGACTGGTACGCGGGCGTCCTGCCGGACCGGATCACCATCTACCGCAACCCCATCCTGCGGATCTGCGAGACGTACGAACACGTCGTCGAGGAGGTCGAGGTGACCGTCGTGCACGAGGTGGCGCATCACTTCGGGATCGGGGACGAGTGGTTGCACGAGCACGGGTACGGCTGATCGGTCAGTGGGCCGCGGCGTATCCGAGTGCGGCCGCGGCCAGGCCCAGGACGGCGCTGAGCAGGACGTAGCCGACGGCGACGGGGCGGCGGTCGTGCATGTACATCTCCACGGTCGCGTAGCCGAAGGTGCTGAAGGTGGTCAGGGTCCCGCAGAAGCCGGTGCCGATCAGCGCGGCGATCCGCTCGTCGGGGGCCAGGCCGGTGAGCACGCCCAGGATCAGCGAACCGGCCACGTTGACGGTGAGCACGCCCCAGGGGAAGGCCGATTGGATCCGCGCGGACACGTGCAGGTCGGTCAGGTAGCGCAGCGGGGCGCCGATCAGCGCGCCCAGGATCACCATCAGCGGGATCATCCGGCGGCTCCGCGCGGCCGGTGGGCCAGGACGAGGCCGAGCCGCACGGCCGCCAGTCCCAGGGCGACGCTGCCCACGACGTAGAGGCAGGCCGAGGCCCACGCGTGGCCGGCCGCCAGGGTGCGGGTCTCGACGGCGAACGTGGAGAACGTGGTGAAGCCGCCGAGCACGCCGGTGCCCAGGAAGGGGCGGGTCAGCACGCCGGGCAGGGGCAGGCCCATCAGGATCCCCATCAGCAGACAACCCGTGACGTTGGTGAGCAGGGTCGCCCACGGGAAGGCCGTGCCGCTGTGCGGGAGCGCCTCCGCGAGCCCCCAGCGGCCCAGTGCTCCGATGGCGCCGCCGATCGAGACGGCGGTGAGTACTCCGGTTTGTGACACCCGAACACGCTAGTGCCGGGGTCGGGTTCGAAAATCGCGCGCTCCCGTCGCGCCTTCACGCGCCGCGGCCGAACGGGTGACGTGCGGAGGTGCGAAATTGGAGCCGGTGTTCGCCCGTGCTCATGCTGAGGCGGTGACCACGCAGGGGGACATCGGGCCGATGCCGGACTTCGCCGACGACGAGCCCGAGTTTCCCGGGACCGGATCGACCACCCGGGTGGGCGAACTCGCGTCGGCCGAGTCGGCCGTGCCGCGTGCTCGCAGCGGGTGGCGGTGTTCGCCGGCACCGCAGGCGTACGAACCGGTTCCCGGTCAGGCGTGGGGGGATCCGCCGGCGCGGACCCGGGAGACCGATCGGGCGTCGGCGCGGCCGGACGGTCCCGGCGGCGAGTCGGATCGGTTCGCCGAGCCCGACACAGTCGCCGAGTCCGACGTGTTCGCCGAGTCCGCCGAGTCCGCCGAGCGGCACGGGCAAGTCGTCGGGTCGCCGGCCGAGTTCACGCCGTTCCGGGCGACCGGCAACCTCGCGCCGGAGCTTGCCGAGGTG
Source organism: Embleya sp. NPDC059213 (assembly GCF_042754445.1). Classification (NCBI taxonomy): domain Bacteria; kingdom Bacillati; phylum Actinomycetota; class Actinomycetes; order Kitasatosporales; family Streptomycetaceae; genus Embleya; species Embleya sp. NPDC059213. The sequence continues at coordinate 3,765 of NZ_JBHZAV010000088.1, read as the reverse complement.
TCCTGCGGCGCGCCGGTCTCGATGCTCACCCGGTGGTTCGGCGAACCGGCCGGCACCGGGCCCGCGCCCGTGGTGGAGCACGGATCCCCGCTGCCGGATCGACGGGCGACCAGGCGGCGCAAGTCCGCGCATCGGGCCCATCGGGCCCATCGGGTTGTCGAGACCGTCCGCACCGAGGTTGTCGAGGGCGGCGCCGCGGAACGGCGATCGGCAAGCCTCGGCGGCGAGTTCGCGATCGTCTTCGTGGTGATCGCGCTCGTGGTGGCGGGGTTGCTCTGCCACTTCGGCTGGGCCCGTGCCTCGGCTCGGGCGAACTACCTCGGCTTCGACGAGAGCGTGCTGGACACGTCGCCGGCGGAGTATGTGGCGGACGGCCTGCGTGCGCTGTACCGGCCGCTGCTGGTGCTCGTCGCCGGGCTGCTCGCGGTCCGGGTGGTGCACTCTCGGCTGCCGGCGTGGCTGCGCCGGCACCGCCGGATCGGCGCGTGGTGCGCGTGGTCGCTGCGTTGTGCGTGGTTCGTGCTGCCGGGCGCGATCTGGAGCGCGGTGTACCGGTGGCCTGCCCGGGGCGCCCAGTGGTGGCCGCTGCTGTTGCCGTGCGCGCTCGCGGCGGGGCTGTTGCTCAGTGCCTACGGAGTGTTGCTCTCGCGTCGGATCGGGTCGCGTCGGCGCGGTTCGGCGAGCGGTTCGCGGCCGTGGTCGCCGTCGGTGTTGCTGACCGGCGCGGCCGTGGTGCTGTGTCTGTTCTGGGCGTCGGGGGCGTACGCGAAGGTGTCCGGGCGGGACGCGGGCAAGGCCGTCGCGCGGCAACTGCCCGGGCGGACCGGTGTCGTTCTGTACTCGGTGCAGGATCTGCGGATGCGCTCGGGGGACGGGATCGCGGTCGAGGAAGAAATCGGGCCCTCCTACCGTTACCGGTACACCGGACTGCGCCTGTTGCGGCATGCCCCGGGGAGGCTGTTCCTGCTCCCCGAGCACTGGTCGTGGCAGCGTCCGAGGCTGCTCGTCGTACACGAGGACGCACGCCTGAGGGTGGAGTACGAACGCACCCGATAGGCGTAAACGAGTAGTGATCGGGTACGCTGGTGAATCGCTTTGCCCATATCCAGGCGCCGCCATGAGTCGCGGCGCCTCGTAGGCTCGTTCTGGTGCTCCGCAGAAGTGTCGCTTTCTCGTGCGACCACATTTCGGCTGCGGACCTTCGAGACGGGCCGCATCCGGAAGGTTTTGCATGCCCCCCTATGCCAATGACACTGCTACGCCCATGCCCGGTACCGAAGGTGCCGAGGTGCAGGAGGGTGTGGCGGGTGCGCAGGCAGCCGAGGTGACCGAGGTCGCCGCGGAGATTACCGAGATCGCTCCCGAGGTCGTCGAGAACGACGACACCAATGACGGCGACACCGAGCTCGCGGCGCAGGACGAGGCCGCGGCGGGCGCCGATGTGGACACCGACACCGACTCCGACACGGATGTCGACGCGAGTGTCGAGGACGACGCAGCCGACGAGGCCGGGCTCGACGAGGCGGACGACGCCTCGGACGAGGCTTCGGACGAGGTCGAGGCCGAATCCGCTCCCGAACCGACCGGCCCCAGCTTCGCCGAGTTCGGTCTGCACAAGGACGTCGTGGACGCGCTCGCGCGCCGCGGCGTGACCCACCCGTTCCCGATCCAGGCGGCGACGCTGCCGGACGCGATGGCCGGCAAGGACATCCTGGGCCGCGGTCGTACCGGTTCCGGCAAGACGCTGGGCTTCGGGCTGCCGATGTTGACCCGGCTGTCGGGTCGCAAGGCGCGCGCCCGTCGTCCGCTCGCGCTGATCCTCACGCCGACGCGTGAACTCGCGATGCAGGTGCACGACGCGCTGGAGCCCTACGGTCGCATTCTCGACCTGCGGATGAAGACCGTCACCGGCGGCATGTCGATGCCGAAGCAGATCTTCGCGCTGGAGCGCGGCGTGGAGATCCTGGTCGCCACCCCCGGTCGGCTCCAGGACCTGGTGGACCGCGGTTCGGCCGTGCTGGACAACGTCGAGATCACCATCCTCGACGAGGCCGACCAGATGGCGGACATGGGCTTCCTGCCCGAGGTCACCGCGCTGCTCGACCTGATCCCGGCCGGCGGTCAGCGGATGTTGTTCTCCGCGACGCTGGACAAGGGTGTGGACGCGATCGTCCGCAAGTACCTGGACAACCCGGTCACCCACTCGGTGGACCCGCACGCGTCGTCGGTCACGACCATGTCGCACCACGTGCTGGTCGTGCAGCCCAAGGACAAGACGTACGTCACGGCGGCCATCGCGGCCCGTCGCGGGCGCACGATGATCTTCGTGCGGACCAAGTTCGGCGCCGACCGCGTCGCGCAGCAACTGCGTGAGGCCGGTGTCCGCGCCGAGGCGCTGCACGGTGGGATGACCCAGGGCGCGCGTACCCGCACCCTGGCCGAGTACAAGGAGGGCCGCACGCCGGTCCTGGTCGCCACCGACGTCGCCGCCCGCGGCATCCACGTCGACGGCATCGACCTGGTCCTGCACGTGGACCCGGCGGCGGACTCGAAGGACTACCTGCACCGCGCGGGTCGTACCGCGCGGGCCGGCGAGGCCGGTGCGGTGGTCACCCTCGCGCTGCCGCACCAGCGCCGCACGGTGGACCGCCTGATGGAGGACGCCGGCGTCGAGCCGACCCGTCTTCGGGTGCAGGGCTCCAACGACCCGGAGATGCGCAAGCTGACCGGCGCGCGCACGCTGTCCGAGGTCAAGGCGCAGTCCGTGGCGGACGCCGCGGTCGAGGCCGAGGCCGAGGCCGAGCGGCTCGCCGGTCGGATCATCGAGCTCAAGGCCGAGGCGGCCGAACTGCGCCGCAAGGCGGCCGAGTTGGCCGAGGCGGCGAAGAACGGCGACGTGCCGGTGCGGACCGAGCGCTACGAGCGTTCGGACCGCGGTGACCGCGGCGGCGACCGTCGTGAGGGCGGCTACCGGGGCGACCGGGACCGCGGCAGCGACCGTCCGCCGTACGGCGGCGACCGCGGCGGCGACCGTCGTGGTGGTGCGCCGCGTGGCGACCGTCCGTCCTACGGCGACCGGGACCGGGCGCCGCGTTCGGGCGACCGTCCGTCCTACGGCGGCGGCGACCGTCGTGAGGGTGGTTACCGCGGCGACCGTCCTTCGGGCGACCGCGGCCCGCGTGCCGAGCGTCCCGCGTACAACGACCGTCCGGCGTACAACGGCGGCGACCGCGCTCCGCGCACGGGTGACCGGCCGGCCTATGGCGATCGGGCGCCGCGCACCGGCGACCGTCCCGCGTACGGGGACCGGGCGCCGCGTTCGGGCGACCGTCCGTCCTACGGCGGCGGCGACCGTCGTGAGGGTGGCTACCGCGGCGACCGTCCGTCGTACGGGGACCGCGCGCCGCGTACCGGCGACCGTCCCGGCTACGGCAGCGACCGCGCTCCGCGTGGTGACCGTCCGACGTACAACAACGACCGTCCGTCCTACGGCGACCGCGACCGTTCGCACGACCGCGCCCCGCGTCGGGAGGGTCACTACGACCGTCCGGCCGGTGGCCCGGCGGGCGACCGCAAGCCGCGGTGGAAGCGCGACGCGTAAGCGTCGGGTGACCGGGCTATAACTGACGTGTAGTCAAAAACATTGGGCGGGGGGGGGTCGGTCGCGGATAGATACCGCCCCGCCCAGTAAATTGGCGGCAAGAAGCCGACCACGGTAGGAAACATGCCCGGTTACAAACCCCCGGTCCGAGAGTTTTTAGGCGA
>NZ_JBHZAV010000087.1:0-39856 GCF_042754445.1 Embleya sp. NPDC059213 | reverse complement strand
GTGTGGCTGCGGGCGCCGCCGCGGCCGGGAGCGCGGCGGCCGGCGCCGGCGTGGGCGCCGCCGCGGCCAAGGGCGCGAGTCAGGCCGGCCAGACCGCCGGCCGCTCGTCGCTGATCGCGGGCGGTGTGGTGGTGGCCGTGGCGGTGGCCGCGTTCGCCCTCGTGGACTCCGACAAACCCAAGCCGAAGCGCCCGGCCCCGCCGGTGGCCGCCTCCGCGCCCGCCCCGCTGCCGCCGCCCGCCGCCGATACCCCTCCCCCGCAACCCTCGCCGCCCGACCCGGAGGTCGAGCCGGCCGCCACACCGCCGCCGGCCGCGACCCAACCGCCGCCCCCGAAGCCCACCAAGTACCCGCCGACCAGGCCCGCCCCGACCAAGGTCAAGCCGACCCGGTCCGGTCCGACCCTGGTGGTCGACAACAAGGAGTTCCGCGCCGACGACAACAAGGTCGGCTTCAAATGCGACAACGGCGCGGGCAAGTGGTGCGAGAACCCGACCATCACCGTGCCCAGCGCACTGGCCGCACCGCTGATGCCGGCCGGCTCCACCGCCGAGTGCACCGAGGTGAAGGGCAAGAACGGCTCGCACTACACGCTGTGCCGGCGCTGACCCCACACCCCGTCCGCCCGACCCCGGGCCGACACCTCCCGGCCCGCCCACCGCCGCCTGCGGGCACCCCGCGGCAAGGAAATGCCGAACAGGGCCTAACCCGCCACGCCCGCCGTACCCGCCCATGGTGCCGCCGCCTCCAGTTGACCCGCGAGGCGGAACAGCGTGCTCTCGTCCCCGTAGCGGCCGGCGAACTGCACCCCCAGCGGCAGCCCGTCCGAGGTGCGCCCCAGCGGCACCGACATGGCGGGCTGCCCGGTCACGTTGAACAAGCCGGTGAACGCCGCCATCCCGCGCATCCCGCCCAGCGCGGCCCGCGGATCGCGGTTGGGGTCCAACTCGCCCAGCAGCGGCGGCACCACCGCCATGGTCGGCGTCAGCAACACGTCGAAGCGCCCGGTCAGCCGAGTCACCGCCCGCCCGATCGTGTGCATCCGGTCGACCGCGGCCAGGTAGCGCGCCAGCGACAACCCGCGGCCCTTGTCCACGATCAGCCGGGTCGCGGCGTCCAGGTCGTCCGCCCTGAGTTCGCGCCCCAACTCGGCCAGCCGCAGATCCACCATGCGCGCCATGTGCGCGGCGCTGATCGGCGCGATCACCTCGCCCGGTCGGGTCAGCGTGTCCGGCCAGGTCACCGGCTCCACGTCGTGCCCCAGGGCGACACACAACGCGGCGGCCTCCTCGGCTGCCCGCACACACTCGGGGTCGACCAGGACCTCCGCGTCCACCGGCGTCAGGATCAGCCCGATCCGCAACCGCCCCGGCTCCGCGCCCACTTCGGCCGCGTACGGGCCCACCGGCGGCGGTGCGTGATACGGGTCGCCCGGCTCCGGGGTGCCGGTGACGTCGAGCAGCGTCGCGCTGTCGCGCACCGTGCGGGTGACCGCGTGCGCGACCGCGAGACCGGCCCACGACTCGCCGTGGTCCGGCCCCGGGGTGACCCGGCCGCGACTCGGCTTGAGCCCGAACACCCCGCAGCACGCGGCCGGGATGCGAATCGAACCGCCACCGTCGGTGGCGTGCGCGACCGGCACCATGCCCGCCGCGACCGCCGCCGCCGACCCGCCGCTGGAGCCGCCCGCGCTGCGTTCGGGGTGCCAGGGGTTGTGCGCGGGGCCGAACAGGCCGGACTCGGTGGTCGTACCCAGCCCGAACTCGGGCGTGTTGGTCTTGCCCACGATCAGCACACCGGCCGCCCGCAGCCGGGTCACCAGCGTGCTGTCACGCGCCGCGACCGTACCGGCGAACAACCGCGACCCGTTGCTCGTGGTCATCCCGGCCACGTCGCACTCGAGGTCCTTGATCAGGTACGGCACACCCGCGAGCACCCCGGGCAACAGGCCGGCGACCGCGGCCCGGGCCTGCTCCTCGCACAACGCGACCACCGCGCCCAGGGCCGGCTCGCGTTCCTTGATCGCCTCGAAGGTGACGTCGAGCACCTCGTCCGCGGTCACCTCGCCGCGGGCGATCAGGCCCGCGAGCCCGGTGGCGTCATAGGACTGATACTCGTCGATCCGCACGGCACGACCTCCAGCGCTGGTGAACACATCCGTCCCGCACCGTACGCGATGGTTGCCCGGCGCCGTCCGCCCGCGGCCGGATCGGCAAAATCCGGCGCGTGGCCGCGCGTTGACCACCGCAGGCGCCCCGAGCCCCACCACGCGGCGCCACCGAAGGTGCCGCCGCGGCGCCCGCTCAGCCCACCGACGAGTACGCGACCACGCCCCGGCGCAGCCCCTCGATCGCCTTGCGCGCGGTGCCGCCGACCTTGCTGTCGTCGGGGGCTGCGGCAGCGATCTGGCCGAGTACGTCCACGAGTTGCTTGATCCAGCGGACGAAGTCGCCCGCCGGCAGGTCGGCTTCGCCCAGCACCACGTCCAGGCTCAGCCCCGAGGCCCACGAGTACGCCGTCCAGGCGAAGCCCAGGTCCGGCTCGCGCAGGAAGTCGAGGTGGTGCTGCCCCTCCAGCGCGTCCAGGTGACCCCACAGCCGCACCATGTCGGCCAGCGCGGCGTGCGCCGCCCCACCCGGCAGCTTGGGCGCCATCGCGTCGTCCGGCTGCCGCGACTCGTACACCAGCGCGGAGGCACACGCGGCCAACTCGGCCGGCGTCAGTTCCTCCCACAGGCCCTCGCGCAGGCATTCGGCGGTGAGCAGGTCCAGTTCGGCGTAGATCCGCGCGAGTCGGCGCCCGTCCTCGGTGACCGTGTCGCCCACGAGGTAGTCCAGGTCGGTGAGCATCGCGCAGACCCGGTCGAAGGTGCGCGCGATGGTGTGCGTGCGCCCCTTCATCCGGCTCTCGATCACCTGCGTGTCGCGCAGCAGCCGGTAATAGCGCTCGGCCCAGCGCGCATGCTCCTCGCGCTCGTCGCAGCCGTGGCACGGATGTTGCCGGATGGCCTGCCGCAGCCGGTTGAGCTCCGGGTCGTCGGCCGCGGGCGAGCGCTGCTTGCGGGCCCGCGGCTGGTCCACGTAGCCGACCTTGCTGCGCAGCGAGGACGCCAGGTCGCGGCGGGACTGCGGATTGCGCGCGTTGAACGAGCGCGGGATGCGCAGCCGGTCGATCGCGGTGACCGGCACGGGGAAGTCGATCCCGGCCAGTCGGCGGGCCTGCCGGTCCGAGGTGAGCACGAACGGGCGCGGCCCCTCCGGTCCCTGGTCGGTGCCCGGGTCCAGCACCACCGCGAGACCCGCGTACTTGCCGGTGGGCACCACGATGATGTCGCCCGGCCGGAGCTTCTCCAGCGACGCGGCGGCCTGGGCTCGGCGCTGCGAGGCGCCCTCGCGGGCCAGCTCGGTCTCGCGATCCTTGAGCGCGCGGCGCAATTGCCCGTACTCGGCGAAGTCGCCCAGGTGGCAGGTCATCGCCTCGTGGTAGCCGGCCAGCCCCTCCTCGTTGCGCTGCACCTGGCGGGTCAGCCCGACCACCGAGCGGTCCGCCTGGAACTGCGCGAACGAGGTCTCCAGCAGCTCGCGCGAACGATGCCGGCCGACCTGGCCGACCAGATTGACCGCCATGTTGTACGACGGCTTGAAGGACGAGCGCAGCGGATAGGTACGAGTGCCCGCGAGGCCGGCCAGGTGACCGGCGTCGAAGCCCTGATGCCACAACACCACGGCGTGGCCCTCCACGTCGATGCCGCGCCGCCCGGCGCGCCCGGTGAGCTGGGTGTACTCGCCGGCGGTCAGGTCGGCGTGCGTCTCGCCGTTCCACTTAACCAGCTTCTCCAGCACCACCGAGCGGGCGGGCATGTTGATCCCCAGGGCCAGCGTCTCGGTCGCGAACACCGCTTTGACCAGGCCCTTGACGAACAGTTCCTCGACGACCTCCTTGAAGGTCGGCAACATGCCCGCGTGGTGCGCGGCGATCCCGCGCTGGAGCGCCTCCAGCCACGAGTGGTAGCCCAGCACGTGCCGGTCCTCGTCCGGGATGCCGGTGGTGCGTGCCTCGACGATCGCGCGCACCTCGGCCCGCTCCGCGTCGCCGTTGAGCCGCAGGCCCGCGTGCAGACACTGCTGAACGGCCGCCTCGCAGCCCTTGCGGCTGAAGATGAAGGTGATCGCGGGCAGCAGGCCCTCGGCGTCGAGCCGGTCGATCACCTCGGCGCGGCTGGGCGCCCAGATCCGGCTGCGCGTCGGCCGGGTCTCCTGGCCGCGGTTGCGCCGGTAGCGGTCCTGCGGTCGGCCCGCGCGCTCGCTCTCCATCCGGCCCAGCCGGATCAGCTCGGGGTTGACCTCGGTGTGGTTCTCGTCGGTGAACAGGTCGTAGGTGCGGTTGCCCGCGATCACGTGCTGCCACAGCGGCACCGGACGATGCTCGGAGACCACGACGGCGGTGTCGCCGCGCACAGTCCCCAGCCAGTCGCCGAACTCCTCGGCGTTGCTGACGGTAGCCGAGAGGGAGACCAGGGTGACCGATTCGGAGAGGTGGATGATCACCTCCTCCCACACCGCGCCGCGGAAGCGGTCGGAGAGGTAGTGCACCTCGTCCATCACGACGTAGCCCAGGCCGTTCAACGCGTTCGAGGACGCGTAGAGCATGTTCCGCAGCACCTCGGTGGTCATCACGATCACCGGGGCGTCGCTGTTGACCGAGTTGTCCCCGGTGAGCAGGCCCACGTTCGCCGCGCCGTAGAGCTTTTGGAAGTCGGCGAACTTCTGGTTCGACAGCGCCTTGATGGGCGTCGTGTAGAAGCACTTGCGGCCCTGTTCGAGCGCGAGGTGCACGGCGAACTCGCCGACCACCGTCTTGCCCGAACCGGTCGGCGCCGCGACCAGCACCCCCTTGCCGCTTTCCAACGCGCGGCACGCCTCGACCTGGAAGGGGTCGAGACCGAAGGGATACTGCTCGCGGAACGCGTGCAGGCTCGTCCGTTCGTCGGCGGCCCGGCGGCGCGAGGCCGCGTAGCGCTCGGCGGGGGACATCTGGGTGTCGCGGTCCGTGCCGCGTGAAGGATCGAGAGGCATCTCGTCAAGCAGACTACCGGCCGGGGCCGACGGCTGTGATCACCTTTTTTCGATCATGACAAGCAGCTCGATCATGACAACCAGCTCGATCAAGACAAGCAGCTCGATCAAGACAGGCAGCACGATCATCACAGGCGGCTCGATCAAGACCCGGGCCTCGATCACCGGACCCGGCTCGCTCTCCGGCGTCGCTCAGTCGCGCGGCCGGGGTATCAGGACCCGGACCGCGTCGGGTATGCAGTCCGCGGTCAGCGGCAACGCGCCCAGCCGCTCGCCGTCGGCCCACCCGCTGAGCCCGCCCGCAGTCATCGACACGGTCGCGGCCCGGTACACCGAGACCAGCGGGTGGCTCACGTGCTTCCCGCTGTAGACCTTGGGGAACACCCGCAACAACTCGGCCCGCCCGCAGCCGGCCACCACCGTGACGTCGAACAGACCGTCACCGGGATCGGCGTCCGGACACATCCGCATGCCGCCGCCGTAGGAGCGGCCGTTGCCCACCGCTATCAGGGTGGCCTCGACGTCGAAGGGTTTGCCGTCCAGCTCCAGCTCGTAGGCGATCGGCTTCAACGCGCCCAGCTCGCCCAGCAGCGCGGCGTTGTAGCGGGTCCGCCCGCGCGCCCAGGTCATGCGATTGGCGCGCTCGTTGACCCGCGAGTCGAAGCCGGTGCACAGGATCGTGCCGAACCAGCGCTCGCCCACCCGGCCGAGGTCCATCGGCCGCGCATACAGGTCGGCCACCACGCGCGCCGCGCCCGCCACGTCGCCCAGCGGCAGCTCCAGGGCCCGCGCGAAGTCGTTGCCGGAGCCGATCGGCACCACGCCCAGCGGCGTACCGGTACCCGCCACCGCCTGCAACGCGGCCGCCACCGTGCCGTCACCGCCCACGGCGACCACGGCGTCCACACCGCGGCGCACCACTCCGCGCAGCCGGGCGATCCCCTCCGCGGCGCCGGGGGCGGACACCTGATGCGGTGTCAGCCCCCGCTCGCGGAGCAGATCGGCGGCGACGGACGCCGCCTTCAGGCCGCGACCACGACCCGCGGTGGGGTTGACGAATACTGCTATCTCCCGAGACACAAGGCGCGAGATTAGCCCACCCGACCTCAGGTGATGTCGTCCACCCTGGCAGCGGGGCCCGGGTCCGAATCGTCCGCGACGGCGCTCGGGCGCTCGACCGGGCGCACCGAGGTGTCCAGGACGGACGCCTCGTCGTCGTCGAGGTCGGCGCCGAACACTTCCGCGTGCCGCTTGCCGCGCCGGCGATCGTTGACCCAGGCCACGATCAGCGCGATCCCGTACAGGATCGTGATCGGAATCGACAGCAGGATCATCGTCAGCGGGTCGGTGGTGGGCGTGGCCACCGCGCCGAAGATGAAGATGCCCATCACCACCCAGCGCCACCAGCTCGCGAGCTGCTTCGCGGTGACGACCCCGCCGAAGTTCAGCATGATCAGCACGAGCGGCAGCTCGCACGCGATGCCGAACACCACGACCATGCGGATGACGAAGTTGAGGTAGTCGTCGAGCTGGATCTGGTTGCTGGCGTCGGTGAGCGTGAAGTCCAGGAGCACCTGGAGGGCGTGCGGCAGGATCCAGTACGAGAAGTAGGCGCCGCCCAGGAACAGCGGCACACCCACGCCGACGAAGGCCAGCGAGTACTTCTTCTCGTTCTTGTGCAGCCCCGGCGCCAGGAAGGCCCACATCTGGTAGAGCCAGATCGGTGAGGCCGCGATGATGCCGGTGGCCAGCGAGATCTTCAGCGCCATCGAGAACGGCGACAACACGCCCTGCTGCACCAGGACACCCTGGCCGCACTTGGTGACGCCGGTGCCCTTGACGTTCTTGAGGTCACAGACGGGATTGACCAGGAACGCGCCGATGTCCTCGTAGAAGAACGCGGCGACGATGGTCACGACGATGATGGCCAGGAGCGCCTTGACGAGGCGATTGCGCAGTTCGCGCAAATGCTCCATGAGGGGCATGCGCCCCTCGGCGTCCTTGATCTTCTTTTGTTTCGGGCCGGACTCTCGTCCGCGCCCTGCCTTGTCAAGCACCTTGAGGGCCGACTCCTAAAAGGCGCGCGCGGATTCAGCGACGGTTGTGGTCGGGCTCGCCGACCGGCCGCGCCTCGCTCACGTCGCCGGGAGCCGCCTGGATGGTGCGCGGCGGCGCCTCGGTGGTCTTGGCGGGCTTGTCGGCGGCGGGGGCCTCGGCCGTCCCGTCCTCCTTCATCGCCTTGGTCTCGCTCTTGAGGATGCGCAGCGAACGGCCCAGCGCACGCGCCGTGTCCGGCAGACGCTTGGCGCCGAACAGCAGCACGACGACAACCAGGATCAGGATGATCTCGGGCCAACCGAGCTTGCCAAACATAGTCAGTACCTCATTGCCGGGGCCGGGGGGTTATGGGTTCGATCGTACGCCGGTGCGTATGACAGACGTGCAACGCAATGGTGGCGAACAACTGCACCGGACGTAACCCCCAGGGGTCACGAGTACGGATCACGATCGGTGCGAGGCCGAGGGGCGGGCGTGCGGGACGGAATCGCGCCGCAGGGACCGGCCACCGGCCGCGTCCAGCTCGGCGGCGGCCGCGGACAGCCGGGTCGAGGCGTCCGCGACGGTCGCTCCGAGGTGACGCACGTCACCGAACAATCGCCAGGCGAACCAGCCGATGACGCCGAGTCCGGCGAGGACGAGCACGATGAAGACGAGGACCCACGGCAACATGCGGCGACCCTAACAGCCCCCGAGTCCGCCACGCGCCCCCGTTCAGCGTGCGACCTGCATCGACGACACGCCGCCGTCGGTGAGCAGTTCGACGATCCGCTCCCCCGCCGGCCGGCGCACCGAGTCGGCGCAGGTGGGACAGCGGAACAGATAGAAGGACTTGTTCGGTCGGAGCACCAGCCGCAGCTGATCCGCCGTCAGCTCGACGCGTCCGCAAACCGGGCAGCGCGCCGTGAACGTCGACACCGTGGGCCTCCTCGCAATCTCGGGAAGGTTGTCGTCGGTGGTACCGGAGGTGCCGCTGGGCCGCGGTCGGGGGCGTGTGCCGTTTTTGGACAATCGCCTCCGGCCGCGGCGAATCAGCCGGCCGGGTCCGCGTAGGCCGCGAGCGCGGCCGAGGCGGTCCGTCGTACATCGTCGACGAGTTCCGGCGGGGAGATCACCCTGCCGTGCCCGCCCAATCGCAGCGCGAGCCGCCGGATCCCGGCCGGGTCGGGCGTGCGCAGGGTCAACCGCAGGCCGCCGTCGGCCAGCTCCTCGACCTTGTCGTGCCGGTAGTACTCGGTGACCCAGCGCCCGCCGGGTCCCAGTTCGAGCACCACCTCGATGCCGTCGGCCGCGGTGGGCGCGAAGCCGTCCGCGAGATCCAGCGGCTCGATCGGCTGCGGCTCGGACGCCTCGTCCAGGAGCACCGCCTCGGCGACCCGGTCCAGCCGGAACAACCGGCGGCCCTCGGCCTGTCGGCACCACGCCACCAGGTAGGTGTGCCCGTCGACCAGCACCAGCCGGATCGGATCCACCTCGCGCTCGGTGATCTCGTCCCGGCGCGGCACGTAGTAGCGCAGCCGCAGCCGGCGCTTCTCGCTCACCGCGCGGTCCATCGTGGCGAACGCCGACTCCTGGGCGGCGTCGTCGCCCTCGAACTCGACCGTCACGCCCTGCGCGGCACGCGCGGCCTCACCGGCGGCGTCCTCCAGCTTGGCGGTCACCCGGCCCAGCGCGACCTTGTCCCGCTCGCGCAGCCCGGACAGGCCGGCCAGCGCGCGCAGCGCCACCAGCAGGGCCAGAGCCTCGTGCGGAGCCAGCCGCACCGGCCGCACCGGCGCGTCGGCGTTGTCCAGGAAGACCCGGCCCTCGAAGTCGACGTGCGGCTCCAACAGGTCGTCGGCCATGAAGCTGGTGCCGCACATGTGCAGCGTGCCCAGGTCCGCCTCGACCTGCGCCACCGGCAGGCCGAACGCCCGCGCCACGTCGTCCAGATGCGTGCCGGGGCGCTCGCGCAGGTAGGCCACCAGCGACAGCAGCCGCCGGGTGTCGTCGATCGCGTTGCTCATCCGACCTTCACCTGTCCCGTCGCCTCTCCGGCGGCCTCACGCAGTTGCGCGACCACGGCGGCGCGCAGATGGGGCGGCTCCAGCACGACCACGTCGGGGCCGAACTCGGCTAGCCAGTGGTGCAGTCCGTGCCCGTGGCTCAGTTCCAACTCGTCCCAGCCCTCACCGGCCGGCACCACCGCGCTCGCCCGGGCGCGCAGCGGGAACCCGGCACCGGTGCGGACCCGGATCCGGGCGATGCCCTCGCCGCCCTCGCCGGCGAAGCGCGCGACCTGGCCGCGCACATCCACCTTCTCCGGCACCTCGGCCCGGAACTGCTCCTTGAGCGGCTTCGGCTTGGGCTTGTCGGCGATCCGGTCGAGCCGGAACACCCGCTGCTCCTGTCGGTCCCGGGAGAAGCCGACCAGGTACCACCGGCCGCGCCAGCAGCTCATCCCCCACGGCTCCACCACCCGGGGCGTGGCCTCGGCGGCGCCGGAGCGGCGGTAGGCGAACTGGACCGGGCGGCGGGTGCGCAGCGCGTCCAGCAGCGGCCCGAACGCGGGCTCGCGCGCGGTCACCCGGGGCTCGACGCTGGTCAGCGGCGCCGAGTCGATCTCGACACCGGCGGCCTTGAGCTTGTACAGCGCGCCGGTCGCGGCGCCGGCCAACGCGGACTGCTGCCAGGCACCGGCGGCCAGCGCGAGCGCGGCGGCCTCCTCCGGGTCCAGCTCCACCGGCGGCAGCGCGTTCTTCTCGGGGCGGATCCGGTAGCCGTCCGCCGACTCGATCAGCGGGTCGTTGGCCCCGGTCTCGACGATGAAGCCGAGTTCGCGTACGTCGTCCTTGTCCCGCTCGAACATGCGGTCGAAGGCTTCGTCGGACGTGCACAGCCGATACGACTCGATCGACTGCCGCAGCTCTTCCTTCGTGACGTAGCGACGGGCGGCGAGCAGACACATCACCAGGCTCACCAACCGCTCCTGCTTCGGAATCGCCATCAGATCCCAGTCCCTCCCACAAGGCGCAGCCCCGACCGTACCGCGTTCGGCGCGTCGGTTGGTCGCGGCCGCCGATCTTGCCCTCCGGTTCGCCCGACCGCTCCCGCCGGCGTTAGGCTGCCGGACCGTGATCACCTGGCGACGCGGCGAAGTGACGGCGATCCGACGGGCCTGGCGCGGGGCGGTCGAGCTGACCGTGGCCGTACCCGAACCCGCCCCCGCGCGGGAGTTGCGCGCGATCGCCTACCCGCACCTGACCGGCACCCCGGTGGTCGGCGACACCGTGCTGCTCAACACCACCGCCCAGGACATGGGCCTGGGCACCGGCGGCTACGCGCTCGTGGTGGCCCTGCCCGATCGACTGCCCGAGGACCCGCCGCCCGGACCGGGGCACGTGGTCAAGGCCCGATACACCCCGATGCAGGCGGTCGTGCTCGGCGTGGACGAGCAGGACTCGCCGCACCACGCGACGCTGCGCGACGCGGACTCGCTGGACGGCATGCCGGTCGTGGTCGCCGACCTGCACTCCGCGCTGCCCGCGATCTGCGCCGGGATCCGCGCCGCGCGCCCGCACGCGCGGGTGGTGTACGTGATGACGGACGGCGGCACGCTGCCGCTGTGGTTCTCGATGACCGTCGACATCCTGCGCGACCACGGGTGGCTGGCGGGCTCGGTGACGGTGGGCCAGGCGCTCGGCGGCGACCTGGAGGCGGTCACCCTGCACACCGGCCTGCTCGCGGCCCGGCACGTCCAGGGCGCGGATCTGGCGATCGTCGCGCAGGGGCCGGGCAACCTGGGCACCGGCACACCGTGGGGCTTCTCCGGCGTCGCGGCGGGCGAGGCGATCAACGCGATCGCCGCGCTCGGCGGCCGGCCGGTGGCCTCGCTGCGGATCTCCGACGCGGACGGGCGCGAACGCCACCGAGGCGTCTCGCACCACTGCCTGACCGCGTACGGCCGAGTCGCGCTGGCCCGGGCGGATGTGGTCGTGCCCACGTTGCCTCGGCCGCTGGCGGATCGGGTCGCGGCGGACGTCGAGCCGCTGCGGGACGCGCACGACGTGCACACGGTGTCCGTCGACGGCCTCGACGCGGCGCTGCGCACGAGTCCGGCCCGGCTGTCCACGATGGGCCGCGGCCTCGACGCGGACCACGCCTACTTCCTCGCCGCCGCCGCCGCGGGCCGCTTCGCGGCGCAACTCCCCACCCGGTGGTAGCCGGTTTCGGACCGCACCCGAGACGAGGCGAGCGGGCAGCCCCCGCACAACCGGCCGGAAAACGCCGACGGCCCCGATCCGCGCGGGATGCGCGAACCGGGGCCGAACGAGGTCCGACTAGCCGACCTTCATCAGGTCGACCACGAAGATCAGCGTCTCACCGGGCGCTATCGCACCCGGCGCGCCGCGGTCGCCGTAGGCCAGGTGCGACGGGATGACCAGCTTGCGCCGACCGCCGACCTTCATGCCCTGCACACCCTTGTCCCAGCCTTCGATGACCTGGCCCACACCGAGCCGGAAGTCGAGCGGGGAGTTGCGGTTCCAGGACGCGTCGAACTCCTCACCGGAGGAGAAGGCGACACCGACGTAGTGCACGCTGACGTGGTGACCCGCCTGGGCCACCGGGCCGTCGCCCTCCCAGATCTCGGTGATCTCCAGGTCGGCGGGCACGCCACCCTCGGGGAAGTCGATCTCGGGCTTCGTAAGCTCGCTCACAGCGTTATCCGTATCCGTTCGAGTGCTGAATGCGGGGTCCAACGTACCGGGCCGGTCGCCCGACCCGGTCATCGGACGAGCCGTCAGGCCGCCGTGCCACCGAGCGCGTCGACGATGTCGACGACGAACACGAGCGACGAGTTGGCCGGGATGGTCGGCGGCTTGCCCTCGGCGCCGTAACCCTTGTCGGCCGGGAGCACCAGCAGCACACGGCTGCCGACCTTCTGCCCCACCAGACCCTCGTCCCACCCGGTCACGACCTGGCCGACACCGATCTTGAACGCGGTCGCGCCGCCGTGGTCCCACGACGAGTCGAACTTGGTGCCCTTGTCGAACAGGGCGCCGGTGTACTGCGCGACCAGCGTCTGGCCCTTCTGGACCACCGGGCCGGTGCCCTCGATCAGCGGCTGCACGGTCAGCTTGGTCGGCGCGGCGGTGCCCGGCGGGATGGTGATCTCCGCGGCCTTGCCGGACTCGACCTTGGCGACCGGCAGGCCGGCCGGCGGGGTCACCGGGGCGCCCTTGGCCTCCGCCTTGGTGTCGAGCGTCTTGGTCGACTTCAGGTCCACCGTCAGCACGACGGCCTGCTTCTCCTGGGTCACCTTGGCCGGTACCACCACGAGCAGTCGGGTGCCGACCTTCTTGCCGATTATCCCCTGCCCGATCTCCTTCAGGAGCTGCTGATCGCCGGCCTGGAAGACCTCGGGAGTCTTGCTGTCGTACGAGTTGCCCGCGTCCGAGCCGTCCCAGTTCTTGCCGACGGTGTCCGCGATGACGTAGTCGTCCTTCTTGATCACCTCACCGGTGCCCTCGATCAGGACCGCGGACGTCGTCTTGTCGCCCGACTTGCCCTTGGGGATCTTGATGTCCGGCTTCTGACCGAAGGCTCCGGTCACGGTGGGGGTAACGGTTTTTCCTCCGTCGTCATCGCCACACGCGACCGCGGTGAAGGCCAGTGCGGGGACCAGAAGGAGCGCAGCGAGACGGCGCACGATGTTCCTCTGCTGAGATGGACAAGGACCGGGACACTCTATGGGGTCCGGATGTGAGGACGACGTGAAGACGACAACCGCGTTCAGGCAACCTCGCGGCCGGGTCGCTTGAGCCGCGCGGCCCACCGGCCGTCCTCGCCGCTGACCGACAGCGGGATGCCGAAACACTCGCTCAGGTTGGCGTCCGTCATCACCTCGTGGGCCGGCCCGGCCGCCACGGTCGCGCCGCGGCGCAGCAGCAGCGCGTGGGTCACCGCGCTGGGCAATTCCTCCAGGTGATGGGTGACGATCACCAGGGTCAGCCGCGGATACTCGCGGGTCAGCGAGTCGATCGCCTCCAGGAGTTCCTCGCGGCTGGGCAGGTCCAGCGCGTTGGCCGGCTCGTCCAGGAGCAGCAGTCGCGGATCCGGCATCAGCGCCCGGGCGATCCGGGCCCGACCACGCTCGCCCTGCGAACACACCGCGATCTCGCGCTGCGCCAGCCGTTCCAGGCCCAGCAACGCGATCAACTCGGCGGCCCGACCCCGCTCGGCCGGCCCGTACCTGCCGTACAACGGCTGCACCGTGCCACTCGCCCCGGTGAGCACGTAGTCGGTCACCGTCAGGTATTCGGGGATGCGCAGTGCCGCGTTGACGGCGCCCACCTGGGCCCGCACCTCGCGCACGTCCACCCGGCCCAGCCGCTTGCCCAGCACGGTCACCGCACCGTTGCCGGGAAAACGCAGTGCGCCCGCGAGCGCCAGGATCGTGCTCTTGCCCGCGCCGTTGTGTCCCAGCAGCGCCCAGCGCTCGCCCTCGCGGACCGTCCAGTCCACGCCGACGAGCATGTCCGTGCGTCCGCCGGGCCCGTGCGCCCACACATCCACCGCGTCGAGCTCGAAGACGGGTGGAGCGATGTCCCATGTAGGTGTATCGACCATCGAGCCAGCATGCCACTCGCCCGCCCGCTCCCGACGTCGGGAGGGGGCGGGCGAGCGATTCGTCTCATCCGTGGCCGCATGCCGCCGGCGCGGGTCGAGAACGCCGGTCGCCGATCATCGTCGGTGTGCGCGTGCGGATCGTGGCCGGTGGGTGCCGGCGATTCACATGCTGGCGATCAACTTCTCCACCCGGTCGTCCACCGACCGGAACGGGTCCTTGCACAGCACGGTGCGCTGCGCCTGGTCGTTGAGCTTGAGATGCACCCAGTCGACGGTGAAGTCGCGCCGCTGCTCCTGGGCCTTCTTGATGAACTCGCCGCGCAGTCGCGCCCGAGTGGTCTGTGGCGGCAGCGATTTCGCCTCGAAGATCTTCAGATCGTTGCCGATCCGTTCGATCTGCCCGCGTCTCTCCATCAGGTAGTAGAGACCGCGGCGCCGGTGGATGTCGTGGTAGGCGAGGTCGATCTGGGCGACCCTCGGCGAGGACATGGGCAGGTTGTGCTTGGCCCGATACCGCTCGATCAACTGATACTTGATCACCCAGTCGATCTCGCGCCCGACCAGGTCCAGGTTGCCGGAGTCGATCGCGTCGAGCGTGCGCTCCCACAGATCGAGCACCTTCTCCACGGTGCCGGTGCGAATGCCCCGGCGGTCCGCGAACTCCTGCGCCTTGGTCAGGTATTCCCGCTGGATGTCCAGCGCGCTGGCCTCGCGGCCGTTGGCGAGCCGGACCTTGCGGGAACCGGTCATGTCGTGACTGACCTCGCGGATGGCCCGAATCGGGTTCTCCAGGGTCAGGTCCCGCATCACGATGCCGGCCTCGATCATCCGCAGCACCAGATCGGTGGAACCGACCTTGAGCAGCGTGGTGGGCTCGGCCATGTTGGAGTCGCCGACGATCACATGCAGCCGCCGATAGCGCTCGGCGTCGGCATGCGGTTCGTCGCGCGTGTTGATTATCGGACGGGAACGGGTCGTGGCCGAACTGACGCCTTCCCAAATGTGCTCGGCACGCTGGCTGACGCAGTACACCGCACCACGCGGTGTCTGCAGCACCTTGCCCGCGCCGCACAACATCTGACGGGTCACCAGGAACGGGATGAGCACATCGGCGAGCCGGGAGAATTCCCCGTGCCGCGCCACCAGATAGTTCTCGTGGCAACCGTAGGAGTTGCCGGCGGAATCGGTGTTGTTCTTGAAGAGATACACGTCGCCCGCGATGCCCTCTTCGTGCAGCCGCCGTTCGGCGTCGACGAGGAGGCCCTCGAGAATGCGCTCACCGGCCTTGTCGTGCACGACAAGCTCCGGCACCGAGTCGCACTCGGGCGTCGCGTATTCGGGGTGGCTGCCCACGTCCAGATACAGCCGGGCCCCATTGCGTAGGAAGACATTGCTGCTTCGGCCCCACGAAACGACTCGGCGGAAGAGGTACCGCGCCACCTCGTCCGGGGAGAGCCTGCGCTGCCCCCGGAACGTACAGGTGACGCCGTACTCGTTCTCCAGCCCGAAGATGCGGCGGTCCATGCGGCAACATTACGCCGACGACGTGCCGTTCCGGGACAACTCCGCGTCGGTGGTTTCCACCAAATGGATCACGTTTGAAATCAGCCGGCCCCGACCGGCCAGCAATACCAGCAATCCGAGCCCCGCGCCGACGCTCGCGACCGCGAACGCGCCCCGCGCGCCGGCCACTTCGCCGGCCCAGCCGGCCAGTCCCATGCCCAGCGCCGAACCCGCCCCGATCGCCGCCACCAGCCACGCGAACGCCTCGGTCACCGTGCCGCGTGGCGCCAACTCGTCGATCAGGGTGAACACGCACGCGATCGCCGGCGCCAGGAACACCCCGGAGAGCACCGCGAGCGGCACCATCAGCCACGGCCCGGGCACCGCGATCAGCGGCAGGTAACACACCGTCAGCCAGCACATGAACCACAACAACCGCCGGGCCGGCGGGGTCTGCCAGGCCCGCACCCCGTGCACCAGACCGCCCAACAGCGCACCGAACGACATCGCCGCCAGGAACACCCCGGACAGCGCGCCGGAGCCCTCGTGGTCCGCGTAGGCCACGGCCGCGACGCTGAGCACACCCAGCGCGATACCGGCCAAGGTGAACGCGACCAGGACCACCCGCAGGCCGGCCGAACGCAGCGCGCCCGCCCAGTGCGGGGTGTGCTGCTCGCCGCGCCAGACCCGGGAGGGCCGCGCGGTGGCCACGACCACCGTGCCCGCCACCCCGATCAGCCCGGTCAGCAACACGGCCCACTGCGCCGAGGCGAGTTGCACCACGACCACCACGATCAGCGGCCCCACGGTGAACAGGATCTCCTGCGCCGCGGCGTCCAGGGCGTACGCCGCCTGCACCCGCTCGGGCGTGAGCACCGAGGGCCACAACGCGCGCAGCCCCGCCTCCAGGGGCGGCGTGGTGAAACCGGCGACCAGCACCGCGCCCACCGCGAGCGGCAACGGATGCGCGCCCACCAGCGCGAAGACCGCGTAGGCCAGCGCCGAGACCAGCGCCGAGCCGAGCAACACGCCGGTCTGGCCGCGCCGATCCATCCACCGGCCCAGCACCGGCTGCCCGGCCGCGGTGGCCAGGCCGTAGACCGCGGACAACACGCCCGCGAGCCCGTAGCCGCCGCCGTCCGCGCGCACCAGCAACAACACCGCCAACGCGCCCATGCCGTTCGGCAATCGCCCGAGCAACGTGCCGCCGAGCAGCCGCGCCGCATACGGCACCCGAAGCAGGTCCAGATAGGTCCGCATGCGCGGTACCGCCCTCCCGTGCCGCGGCCGGCACGCTCCGATCATTATTTAGTCATACGTATGACTCCTGATCACCACTGTGCCGTCGGGCCGACCCGATGGCAAGCGGGTTCTACGCTGGGCCCGCACCGTCCCCGACACCGCCCGAGGTCCCCTTGCCGTCGCCCCAGCCCCCCGCCGGCCGTCCGACCAGCAAGGACGTCGCCAAACACGCCGGTGTGTCGCAGTCCACCGTGTCCCTGGTACTCGCCGACAAATGGCGCGGCCGGGTCTCCGCCACCACCGTCGAGGCGGTCCGCGACGCGGCCTCGGCTCTGGGCTACCGGCCCAACACCTCGGCCCGCTCGTTGCGGCTGGGCCGGACGCACACGGTGATGCTCGTCGTACCCGTGCTCACCTCGCCGTTCTTCGGCGCCGTGCACACCGGGGCCGCACAGGTCGCGGCCGAGCGCGACTTCGGCGTGGTGGTCTACCCCACCCGCGACGGCGTCGACCTGACCCCGAACCCGTTCTCCTCGGCCGCCATCGACGGCGTGCTGGCCTCCTCGATGGCCGCCGAACCGCTGGACGTGCTGCGCTCGGCCGGACCCGGCACCGAGGACCTGCCGCTGGTGATGCTGGACAGCGAACCCGGGCGTGGCGTGCCGACCGTGAACGACGACGTCGCCGACGGCATGCGGGCACTCGCCGAATACCTGGTCGACCTGGGCCACCGCCGGGTCGCCCGGCTGCGCTCCGCCGTGCAGAGCTGGACCTTCCGGGCCCGGGACGAGGCCTTCCGCGCCGCGCTCGGGCCCGCCGAGGTGGTCGCCGAGGCGCACGCGCCGCTGACCCTGGACGGCGGGCGCACGGCGGCCCTGGCGCTGCTCGCCTCGCCGGCCCGGCCCACCGTGCTGGTGTGCGACGACGACCTCCAGGCGGCCGGCGCCTACAAGGCGGCCCGCGCGCTCGGCCGCCGGGTGCCCCGGGACGTGTCCGTCACCGGCTTCGGCGACCTGCGCTACGCCCGCGTGGTCGAGCCGGAACTGACCACCGTGCGCCTGCCCGCCGTCGAACTGGGCGCGTGCGGCATGACCGCGCTGCTCGACCTGCTGGACACCGGCGACGCGGGCCCGGACGTGGTGCTGCCCGGCGAACTGCTGGTCCGCGGCTCGACCGCGCCCCCGGCGTCCGGCTGAACCGAACCCGACGCACGCGCGTCAGGGCCCGCGCACCGACGCGGTACGCGGGCCCTGTGACGTGCGCGGGACTACTCCTCGCCGGTCTCCGGCGTGGCCTCGGGCGCGGTCTCGGCCGCCCCTTCCGCATCGGCCTCGGCCGGCTCGGCGGCCGGCTCCGCCTCGCCGAGCAGGCGGGTCAACCGACCGCCCACCAGACGCTTGAACTTGCGCTGCTGCGGCCGGGTGCGATCCAGCGTGGCGACCTCCAACTGCGAGGCCGTGATCGAGCGCTTCTCGCCCACGCCGTCGCGCGAGAGCGCGTCCACCGCGACCTTGAGCGCGGCCTCGAGGGTGAGCCCCTCGCGGTGGTGGCGCTTGAGCTGCTCGGTGATCTGCTCGACGTTGCCGCCCATGGCGACGTAGTTGTGCTCGTCGGCCACCGAGCCGTCGTAGGTGAGCCGATAGATCTGGTCGTCCTCGGGCGCGCTGCCGACCTCGGCGACGATCAGCTCCACCTCGTACGGCTTCTCACCACCGCTGGAGAAGATCGTGCCCAACGTCTGGGCGTACACGTTCGCCAGGCCGCGGGCGGTGACGTCGTTGCGCGCGTACGAGTAGCCGCGGATGTCGGCGTAGCGCACGCCGCCGATCCGCAGGTTCTCGAACTCGTTGTACTTGCCCACCGCGGCGAACGCGATGCGGTCGTAGATCTCACTGATCTTGTGCAGGGCGCGAGAGTAGTTCTCCGCCACGAACAGGATGCCGTCCGCGTAGGTCAGCACGACCACACTGCGGCCGCGGGCGATGCCCTTGCGGGCATAGTCGGCCCGGTCCGCCATGGCCTGCTGCGGCGACACATAGAAAGGCGTCGTCACCGTGGAGTCCTTTTCGTCGAAGCCGGTCTCGATGGGTCGGCTGGTCGGGTCCTCGACATCGGCGTCACGTCAGCGGCGCGGTCGGGCCGTTGGGGTCGTCCATCCGGGCGTCGACCACGGCGCGGACGATCTCGCCGACCTCTTCCGAGGAGAGCCGGCGGATGCCGTCCTCGGTCACCAGGGTCACCACCGGGAAGATCCGCCGGGTCAGGTCCGGCCCACCCGTGGCGGAGTCGTCGTCGGCCGCGTCGTAGAGCGCCTGGATGCACACCGTGACGATGTCGTCGGCGTTCAGCCGGGGGCGGTACAGCTTCTTCAACGCGCCTCGGGCGAACAGCGAGCCCGAGCCCACCGAGTGGAAGCCGTGCTCCTCGGATCGGCCACCGGTGATGTCGTAGCTGAAGATCCGCCCGGTCCCGCCGTCGACGTCGTAACCGGCGAACAGCGGCACCACCGCGAGACCCTGCATGGCCATTCCGAGATTGCCGCGGATCATCTGCGACAGCCGGTTGGCCTTGCCCTCGAGGGACAGCGTGGTGCCCTCGATCTTCTCGTAGTGCTCCAGCTCGACCTGGAACAGCCGGATCATCTCGACCGCGAGGCCGGCGGTGCCGGCGATGCCCACGACCGAGTAATCGTCGGCCGGGAACACCTTCTCGATGTCCCGCTGTGCGATCAGGTTCCCCATCGTGGCCCGCCGGTCGCCGGCCATCACCACGCCACCGTCGAACGTCGCGGTCACGATCGTCGTGCCGTGCGGCGCCTCGATCGTCACGGGCTGCACCGGAGGCGTCCTACGCGCGGGCAACAGTTCGGGCCGGTAGGCGTCGAGAAATTCGGCGAACGAGGACGACCCGGGGGTCAGGAAGGCAGCCGGTAGACGCCCGGTGCCACGAGTGTTGGCTTCCACACGATCCCTTCCACATAGGTTGCGGCCCGGCGCAACGCGTCGGGTCGATCCTTGAACATGCCCAGTGCGGCATTGCAGTTGAAGCAGAGTACGGCTCGGACCCTACCGCTTTCGTGATCATGATCGACGTGTTCGGGCTTGGTGGACTGGCAGATCGGACATACGCCCATTTGGTCGGCGAGCATGCCCTGCAGGTCGGCCTCGGTGAGACCGTATTTGCGCATGAAGTATCCGGCTCGACCGTCGACTTTACGACACGATTTGCAGCGCGCCGCGAGACCGTCCCATTGTCGGGAGCTTTTATGCCATTCCGAATGCGGTTTGATCTGCTCACACTTCGGACAACGCTTGTGCCCCACCGGCACATCAACCTTCGGGCGCACCTTGAAACCCGCACGCTCGCGCCTGGCGCGATACGAGTGCGCCGCCCGCCTCCTATTGCACTCAAGGCAATAGAATGAAAGCCCGTCGGGACTTGTCGCGTTGGAGCCGAAGTCCCGAGCGGGCTTCCATCCCTTGCAGTCAGGGCAATTCTTGCCCGATTTCAAATCGGACATTTGTTACTATTCTCCACCCTTTTGGACAAATCCCCGAACGAATTCCTCAGCATTCTCCTCGAGCACCTCGTCGATTTCGTCCAATACCGAGTCGACATCGTCCGTCAACTTCTCGTGTCGTTCCTGCACGTCGGACTGCGCCTCGGTAGTGGTCTCGTCGACCTCTTCCGAGCGCTTAGTCGCGCGCTGTTGACCGCCGCTGTCCTTAGTGGCCATGTAGCTCACCCCACCTTGTGATCATTTCCTTGAACCGGTGCCTATCCATTCCTCGGAGCATCCACACCCCCGATCCCGAAGGATCGGGGGTGTAAGTGCCAACGAGTGTCGGATGCCAGGTGTTCCGGAACGGGATTTATCCGTTCATTCGCTTTGTTCCCGCGAACGAACGAGGTCACCCACCCGTGAGGGCGCGGACCAGATCCTCGGCTGTGCGGCAACGGTCGAGCAGGTCCTTCACGTGGGCCTTCGTCCCGCGCAGCGGTTCCAGGGTGGGTACCCGCTGGAGCGAGTCGTGACCCTCCACGTCGAAGATCACCGAATCCCACGACGCGGCGGCGACCTCGTCGGCGTACTGCTCCAGACATCGACCGCGGAAGTAGGCCCGGGTGTCCTCCGGCGGCAGGTGCACGGCGCGCTGCACCTCCGCCTCGCCGGCGATCCGCTCGAAACGGTCCTCCAGCTTGTTGTACAGGCCCTTGTCCGGCCGTACGTCCGCGTACTGGAGGTCGACCAGGTGCAGCCTGGGCGCGTCCCAGTCCAGCGCGTCGCGCTGCCGGTAGCCCTCCAGGAGCTGCAGCTTGGCCACCCAGTCCAACTCGCGCGAGAGCGACATCGGATCGGTCTCCAGCCGGGCCAGCACCGACTCCCAGCGGTCGAGCACGTCGGTGGTGTCCTCGTCGACGTCGGTGCCGAACCGGTTCTCGACGTACTTGCGGGCCAGCTCCAGATATTCGAGCTGAAGCTGGATCGCGGTCAGCTTGCGGCCGTTGCGCAGCGTGATCAGCTGCTTGAGGGTGGGGTCGTGGGAAACCTCGTGCAGCGTGCGCACGGGCTGGTCCACGGTCAGGTCGTTGCCGAGGAAACGATCCTCGATCATCGACAGGACCAACGCGGTGGTGCCGAGCTTGAGGTAGGTGGACACCTCGGACAGGTTGGCGTCGCCGATGATCACATGCAGGCGCCGATACTTCTCGGCGTCCGCGTGCGGCTCGTCGCGGGTGTTGATGATCGGCCGCTTGAGCGTGGTCTCCAGGCCGACCTCGACCTCGAAGTAGTCCGCCCGCTGGCTGATCTGGAAGCCGTGCGCGGAGCCGTCCTGGCCGATGCCGACCCGACCCGCGCCGCAGATCACCTGGCGGGAGACGAAGAACGGGGTCAGGTGTCGAACGATGTCGGCGAACGGCGTGGCGCGCTGCATGAGGTAGTTCTCGTGCGTGCCGTAGGACGCGCCCTTGTTGTCGGTGTTGTTCTTGTACAGCAGGATCTGCTGCCCGCCGGGCAACTCGCCGGCCCGCCGGGCGGCCTCGGCCATGATGCGTTCGCCGGCCTTGTCCCAGATCACCGCGTCGCGCGGATTGGTGGTCTCGGGCGCGCTGTACTCCGGGTGGGCGTGGTCGACGTAGAGCCGAGCCCCGTTTGTCAGGATCACATTGGCGAGGCCGACGTCCTCGTCGGTCAACTGGCTCGAGTCGGCCAGTTCGCGCGCGAGGTCGAACCCGCGCGCGTCGCGCAGCGGGTTTTCCTCCTCGAAGTCCCAGCGGGCCCGGCGGGCCCGCTGCATCGCTGCGGCGTACGCGTTCACGATCTGGGAAGACGTCAACATCGCGTTGGCGTTCGGATGCCCGGGTACGGAGATCCCGTACTCGGTTTCAATGCCCATCACACGCCGGACGGTCATGCGACCCCCTCGTCCCTCACCCGGCCGGTACCCGATCCACACTCACCGTGGTCCGGGTACACCCTGGTCATGCTGCCGAGCCTATTGCCGTTGGATTGCCTTGGGGATACGGCCGGAACTATTGCCCTGTGCGGAAATGTCGTCCCGGAACGGCGCCGCGGCCCGTGTTCGACCTGAACACGGGCCGCGGTGTCGGTGGTCAATCGGTACTCGATCGGGATCAGAGGTACTGACCGGTGTTGGCCACGGTGTCGATGGAGCGCCCGGCCTCGTCGCCCTGCTTGCCCGAGACCAGAGTGCGGATGTAGACGATCCGCTCGCCCTTCTTGCCGGAGATCCGCGCCCAGTCGTCGGGGTTGGTGGTGTTGGGCAGGTCCTCGTTCTCCTTGAACTCGTCGACGCACGCGGCGAGCAGGTGGGCCACCCGGATGCCCTTCTGGCGGTGCTCCAGGAAGTCCTTGATCGCCATCTTCTTCGCGCGGCCCACGATGTTCTCGATCATCGCGCCGGAGTTGAAGTCCTTGAAGTACAGGGTCTCCTTGTCACCGTTGGCGTAGGTGACCTCCAGGAAGCGGTTCTCGTCGTTCTCCGAGTACATCCGCTCCACGGCGACCTGGATCATGCCGGTGACGGTGGCCGCCCGGTTGCCGCCGTGTTCCACCAGATCGTCGTCGTGCAGCGGCAGCGAGACCTTGAGGTACTTGGCGAAGATGTCCTTGGCCGCCTCGGCGTCCGGACGCTCGATCTTGATCTTCACGTCGAGCCGCCCCGGCCGCAGGATGGCCGGGTCGATCATGTCCTCGCGGTTGGAGGCGCCGATCACGATGACGTTCTCCAGGCCCTCCACGCCGTCGATCTCGGACAGGAGCTGCGGGACGATGGTGTTCTCCACGTCCGAGCTGACGCCCGATCCTCGGGTGCGGAAGAGCGAGTCCATCTCGTCGAAGAAGACGATGACGGGCGTGCCCTCGCTGGCCTTCTCCCGCGCCCGTTGGAAGACCAGGCGGATGTGCCGCTCGGTCTCGCCGACGTACTTGTTGAGCAGCTCGGGGCCCTTGATGTTGAGGAAGTAGCTCTTGCCCTGTTCGTTGCCCTGGGCCTCGGCGACCTTCTTCGCGAGCGAGTTGGCGACCGCCTTGGCGATCAACGTCTTGCCGCAGCCGGGGGGGCCGTAGAGCAGGATGCCCTTGGGCGGACGGAGCTCGTGCTCCTTGAACAGGTCGGGGTGCAGGTAGGGCAGCTCGACCGCGTCCCGGATCATCTCGATCTGGTTCCGCAGACCGCCGATCTTGGTGTAGTCGATGTCCGGAACCTCTTCGAGGACCAGTTCCTCGACCTCGCTCTTGGGCACCCGCTCGTAGACGTAGCCCGATCGCGAATCGAGCAGCAACGAGTCCCCCGCACGCAGCGGGGAGTCCAGGAGCGGTTCGGCGAGGCGCACCACGCGCTCCTCGTCGGTGTGCCCGATGACCAGCGCTCGTTCGCCGTCCTCCAGCAGCTCCTTGAGCATCACCACGTCGCCGACGCGCTCGAACTCCATCGCGTCGACCACGTTCATGGCCTCGTTGAGCATGACCTCCTGGCCACGCCGGAGTTCGTCGAGTTCGATGTTGGGGCTGACGTTCACCCGGAGCTTGCGCCCGCCGGTGAAGATGTCCGCCGTGCCGTCCTCGTTGGCCTGTAGGAACACGCCGAACCCCGAGGGGGGTTGGGCGAGTCGGTCCACTTCCTCCTTGAGGGCCACGATCTGGTCGCGGGCCTCCCTCAAGGTCGCGACCAATCGCTCGTTCTGTGTGGTCATTCCGGCCAAGGACGTCTGAAGGTCGACGACCCGCTCCTCGAGCAAACGGCTCTGGCGCGGTGAGTCGGCGAGCTTGCGACGCAGGACGGCGACTTCCTGCTCTAGAAAAGAAACCTGGCTTACGAGGTCGTCCGTACCCCGAGCCGGCCTCCCACCACGGTTCATGTCGTCGTCGTGGACTGCCACGGCCCTCACCTCCTCCTGGGAGCTGCGACGTCTCCGACCCTACCTACGGCAGGAGGGGTTGAAACCCCTTGATCAGCAAGACTGTCCGGGCGTGTCCGATCTTCACCCGTGCGATTGCCCCCACGCTTGTGAGGATCAGATACCCACCTCACCACGTCGGGAAGCAGGCGCGAGTAGGGTCTGTCGGGCGCGTGTCGATACGAATCGGTGAAGAGTGAGGCCCATGTCCGCAGAAAACGAACCTCTCGAGGTCTGGATCGATCAGGATCTCTGCACCGGGGACGGCATCTGCGTGCAATACGCGCGCGAGGTCTTCGAGCTGGACATCGACGGGTTGGCGTACGTCAAGGGTGCCGACGACGAGCTGCGCACCGAGCCGGGCGCGGTGGTCCCGGTGCCCGGGCCGCTGCTCGTGGAAGTGATCGACGCCACACGCAAGTGTCCGGGAGAATGCATCCACATGCGTCGGGTTTCCGACGGCGTCGAGGTGTATGGCCCGGACGTGGCCTGAATTCCGCTTCGTACACCGGTGTCTGGCGACGCGTCAGATCCGGTCGGCACCGAGTGGAGTCAGTCGCCAACGAAGTGTTCCGGCGAGGTCGGGACAGCAGCGGGGCACGTCCGGCGCGGACCAGCCCAGGGTGCGCGCGGTGATCGTGTCGCCGCTGCGGGTGACCTCGCTCACCTGGAGGCCCTCGTCGGTGTCGAGCAGGGTGGCCACCAGTCGGGGTGAACCCTGGTCCGCGTCGGCATAGGCCAGCAGCGCGGCGGGTGGGCTGCCGGAGCCGGCCGCGCACTCGACCCGAACCACGGTGGGGCCGGTGGGATCGGTCAACACGGTCCCGATCCGGGTTCCGACGCCCGGGCAGTCGAGCGGGAACACGACGTTCGCGAGTTCCGCCTCCGTCGGCCCGCCCGCGGTGCGGCCGCGGCTGCCTGCGAGTGGCACGGTCCGGGCCGCTTCGGGGGCATGACCCACCGATTGGCCCTGATTCGATGTGTTCGCGGGGTTCTCGCCCGGTTGCAGGGTGCGCGGTGCGGCCGGTGGGTCCTGCTGGTTGGGGCGGTGTCGGGCGGGCGCGGTGACGCCCGGTATACCCCCGTCCAGCGAGGCCGCGGCCCAGATCACCAGGCCGGCGCCCACGATGAACACGAACACGATGGCCGCGGTGGCGAAGGCTATGCCGTTGCGGACGTCGGGGACCTCGACGTGCCGGGGCACGGAGGTGTCGGGTGGTGCGTCGGTGGTCACGAGCCCGCGGGAACTGTCGCCGCGCACGGGCCGGGTCTCGAAGTGATCGTCCGCCACGGTGGACGACCCTATGCGGCGGGCCGGGCCCTGGTATAGAGTCCCGGCCCGCCTTGTCTCAACCATTGCCTGACGATGGGTCAGGGTTCGAGCGGGGCACCGGATTCCGCGCCGGGGCCGGCGTAGTCGTCGCCGTAGGAGCCCTTGGACGGGCGGCGCCGGCGCAGCGGCGGCTCGACCCCGTCGGCGAGGCGTCGGGCGGTGACCAGGAAGCCGGTGTGACCGATCATCCGGTGGTCGGGGCGGACCGCGAGTCCTTCGACGTGCCAGGAGCGGACCATCGACTCGAACGGCTGCGGTTCGGTGAAGCAGTTCATCACGCGCATGGTCTCCACGGTGCGCGAGAGCTGCGTGGTGGTGGCCACGTAGCAGCACACCAGACCGCCGGGGGCGAGTGCCTTGTAGACCGCGTCCAGGCATTCCCAGGGCGCGAGCATGTCGAGGATCACCCGGTCGACCCCGGTCTCCACGAGGTTGTCCTGGAGGTCGCCGACGGTGAGCTTCCACGCGGGGTGGGGCGCGCCGAAGTAGCGCTCGACGTTCTTGCGGGCGATGTCCGCGAAATCCTGTCGACGTTCGTAGGAGGCGAGCTGCCCGGTGTCGCCGATGGCGCGGAGCAGGAAGGTGCTCAGCGCGCCGGAGCCGACGCCGGCCTCGACGACGCGGGCGCCGGCGAAGATGTCGGCCATCGCGAGGATCTGGCCGGCGTCCTTCGGGTAGATCACCGCGGCACCGCGGGGCATGGACAGGACGAAGTCGGGGAGCAGAGGTCGCAGCGCGAGGTAGTCGGTGTTCCCGGTGGACCGTACGACGGTCCCTTCGGGAGCGCCGATCAGCGCGTCGTGTTGAAACGAGCCCTTGTGGGTGTGGAACGCCTTGCCCGCTTCGAGCGTGAAGGTGTGGTGGCGGCCCTTGGGATCGGTCAGCTGAACCTGGTCCCCGACCTGGAAGGGTCCGCGCCTGCGCGCGGCACCGGTCGGTTCGGACATGGGGGTCAGCCTAGTCGGTCGTGGGCGACGCTCCGACGCGTGGGTGCGGGCCCCGTGGGGGTCAAACCCGGACTCGGTTGCATAGCATCTTGGACGTGACTGATTCGAGCAGGCCGCAGGGACGCAGGATGCGGCAGGACGACGCCCCGCGCCGGGAGCCGAGGCGTGGCCTGCTCATGGGGCGCCCCTTCGGGGTGCCGGTTTACGTCGCGCCGACCTGGTTCGTGATCGCCGCGGTGATCACGGTGTTGTTCGCGCCGACCTTCGAGAGTCTGTTCCCGAATCTGGGTCCGTGGCGCTTCGTGTTGTCGTTCGGCTTCGCGGTGTTGTTGTACGTGTCGGTGCTGGTGCACGAGTTGGCGCACGCGGTGACGGCGTTGCGGCTGGGCCTGCCGGTGCGGCGGATCACCATCCAGTTTCTGGGCGGGGTGTCCGAGATCGACAAGCCGGAGACGGCTCGGCACGAGTTCCTGGTGTCGGCGGCGGGTCCGGCGTTGTCGCTCGTCCTCGGTGGCGGGTTCTGGGTGATCGGCCTGGCCTTGGACGTGGACACGTTGGCGGGGCGGATGATCGCGTTGTTGGCGGTGTCCAATCTGCTGGTGGCGGCGTTCAATCTGCTGCCGGGGCTGCCGTTGGACGGTGGCCGGATGTTGCGGGCGGTGGTGTGGCGGGTCAGCGGTCGGCCGTTGGCGGGCACAATCGCGGCGTCCTGGGCCGGACGGGTGCTGGCCGTGGTGGTGTTGGTCGCGGCGGCGGTGTGGTCGTTGGGCGCGGACGCCGGGGCGCGGACGTACACGTTGATCTTCGGTGCGTTGGTGGCCGGATTCATGTGGGCGGGTGCGGTGCAGTCGCTGCGCGCGGAGCGGCTCCGGGAGCGGTTGCCGCAGTTGCGGGTGCGGGTGTTGACCCGGCGGGCGATTCCGGTGGCGGCGGATGTGCCGTTGTCGGAGGCGCTGCGGCGGGCGCACGAAGAGGGTGCGCGCGGGTTGGTGGTGGTGGACGGGGGCGGCGAACCGACCGGGCTGGTGCGTGAGGCCGCGGTGTTGGCGACGCCGGAGCATCGACGACCGTGGGTGGCGGTGGGGCCGTTGGCGCGGGATCTGGTGCCGGGGATGAAGGTGGGCGCGGATCTGGCCGGGGAGGATCTGCTGGTGGCGATGCGGGCGGCGCCGGCGAGTGAGTACCTGGTGGTGGAGTCGGACGGCGAGGTGTACGGGGTGTTGTCCCGGACGGATGTCGAGCATGCGTTTTTGGCCATGATGCGGGGTTGAGGGCGGGGCTTTCGGCGGCACGCGCCGGCCGGGCCGGGTGGGTGGGTCAGGGTGCCGGGGTGATGGTGATGGTGTAGCGGCCGCTGCCGGTTGTGGTGATTCGGGCCGTGTTGTCGCGGGTCTCGGTGTGGGTGCGGCCGGGACCGGTGATGCGGATGGTCGGGGGCTTGGCGTAGACGTCCTTGGGGAGGGCGATCTCGGTGGGGCCGTCGGCGCCTCGGCGGGTGCCGAAGGTCAGCGTGTAGGTGCGGGTGTCCGGGTCGTAGCGGTAGCTCTCCGGGTCGCCGGCCACGGCGCGGGCGTAGGGCTGCACGAGCAGCTTGTTGTTGGGCTTCATCCGGCCGTCGGCGTCCAGGGTGCAGTAGCCGCCGCCGTTGCACCATTGCCAGCCGGCCCAGCCGCTCGCGAACCGGTCCATGGCCGCGGTCATTCGTCGGTAGAACAGCGGGATGTTGGGCAGCGACTGGTCCGGCGGGCCCCACTCCCCCACGATCACCGGGAGCTTGTTCGCCTTGGGGTAGGCGCCGATCGCGGCCTCGTAGTTCTCGATGAAGCCGCCGTCGGGGTCGTAGTCGGCGCCGGTCTCCATCGCGCTCTCGTAGAAGTGCGGGGCGTAGGCGACCTTGTCGTCGGTGATCGGGCCGAGCGCGGTGGGCAGGCCGAGGCCGACCACGGGGGTGGGTTCGACCAGGATCCAGTTGCGGCGGTCGACCAGGCGGATCGCGTCGGCGAGCCGGTTCCACATGTCGGTGATCTGGGTGGATTCGAGCCGGGCGGCGGCGGTGGGGATGTCCTCGCCGTCGCGGAAGCGGCCCATCGGTTCGTTCATCAGGTCGTAGCCGAGCACGGCGGGGTGTCGGCCGAAGGTCGCGGCGACCTTGATCCACATCTCGGCGTGCGCGCGCCGGAGGTCGCGATCCCCGTACAGGTGGTCGAACGCGGCCTGCACGCCCGGGGTGTAGTACTCGGCGAACCAGTCGCCGGGCACCGGTTCGTAGGGCAGGCCCTCGTCCTGGGTGGTCCATTCCGGGTTGCCGCGGTGGTCGTTGAAGTACGGCCCGTAGATGTCCTGGTGGGCGTCCAGGACGACCTTGACGCGGTACTTGTCGGCCCAGCCCAGGATCTTGTGGATCCGGGCCAGGTAGTCGCGGCTGTACCGGCCGGGGCGCGGCTCCAGGTCGTCCCAGAAGAAGAGCACCCGGGCCAGGTTGAAGCCGCGTTCGGACAGTTCGCGGAACTGGGTCTCGGTGACGTCCTTGAACGCGTCCGCGCCGCGGTGCTCCTTGTCGCCGATGTTGAAGCCGCGCCACTGGGTCGCCCGACCGTGCTCGTCGGCGATGAAGGTGCGATCGCCGACGGTGACCTTGTCCGGCGTGCGGCCGTGCCGGTCGCCGTGCGCGTACGCGGGGGCGGGCAGGCTCGCCAGGAGCAGGCCGGCCGCGAGCGCGGCGGCGGCGTGCGTACGGGGGCGGGTGAGGACGCGCATGGGACCTCCGTCGAGGTGCGGATGGGGTGCCTGGGACTCGCGGGTGCCGGGACTCTACTGAGCGGTAGCGACGATTGACAGGGGCTGCGGCCGCTGGGGTGCACAGGGTGTCGCCGCGCGCGCTTAGGGTGGTCGGCATGAGCGTCAGCCCCTCCGAAACCACCCCTGCCGAGGAATCCCCCGCGGCCGAGCCGGCCGCCGAGTCCGCGAGCGTCGTGGTGCCCGCTCCGGCCGGCGAGCGGACCCCGCGGCCGCCGGTGTCCTTGTCGCCGTCGCGGGCCGCGGACTTCATGCAGTGTCCGTTGCTGTATCGGCTGCGGGTGATCGACAAGCTGCCGGAGAAGCCGAGTGCGGCGGCGACTCGCGGCACGGTGGTGCACACCGTCCTGGAGCGCCTGTTCGACCTGCCGAGCGGGGAGCGCACCGCAGCCCGGGCGGTGGCCATGGTGCGGCCGGCGTGGGACGAGTTGTTGGCCGAACGGCCGGAGTTGGCCGAGTTGTTCGGCGAGGACGCCGCGAGCCTGGGCACCTGGTTGCGGCATGCGGACGAGTTGGTCGAGCGCTACTTCACGCTGGAGGATCCCAACCGCCTGGAGCCGGCTCGGCGCGAGCTCTACGTGCAGACGACGCTGGACGACGGCCTGGTGCTGCGCGGGATCGTGGACCGGCTGGACGTGGCGCCGGCGGGCGATCTGCGGGTGGTGGACTACAAGACGGGCAAGGCGCCGTCGCCGATGTTCCGGGACAAGCCGCTGTTCCAGATGAAGTTCTACGCGCTGGTGTTGTGGCGCGAGCACGGGCGGGTGCCGCGTCGGTTGCAGCTCGTGTATCTGGGCAGCGGCGACGTGATCACCTACGACCCGGACGAGAGCGAACTGATCGCGGTGGAGCGCAAGTTGCGGGCGCTGTGGGAGGCGATCGACCTGGCCACCCGGACCGGCGAGTGGCTGCCGCGCAAGTCCAAGTTGTGCGGGTGGTGCGATCACCGGGAGGTGTGCCCCGAGTTCGGTGGCACACCCCCGGTGTATCCGCTGCCGGTGGTGCCGGCCCGGGGCCCGTCCGAGGAGGCTCCCGCCTTCGGCTAGACCCCGCCCGGCGGATCCTGGTGGAGATCGGGTGGGTCTAGATCGCGCCGGGGCGCACCAGGCCGCTCTCGTAGGCGTAGACGGCGGCCTGGACCCGGTCGCGCAGGCCGAGTTTGGTCAACACGTGGCCGACGTGGGTCTTGACCGTGGTCTCGCTGACGTAGAGCTCGGCGGCGATCTCGGCGTTGGACATCCCGCGCGCGACCAGCCGCAGTACCTCCACCTCGCGTTCGGTGAGCATCGCGAGCGTGTCGGGGGTGGGGTCCTCGGCGGAGGGCAGCCGCGCGGCGTACATGTCCAGGAGTCGCCGGGTGATGCTCGGCGCGAGCAGCGCCTCGCCCTCGGCGATCACCCGGATCGCGGTGACCAGGTCGTCGGCGGGCACGTCCTTGAGCAGGAAGCCGCTCGCGCCCGCGCGCAGCGCCTCGACCACGTATTCGTCCAGGTCGAACGTGGTGAGCACGAGCACTCGGGCGGTGTTCTCCCCGTCCCGACCGGAGCCGGCGATCCGCCGGGTGGCCTCGACGCCGTCCATGCGGGGCATGCGGATGTCCATCAGCACGACGTCGGGCTGCAGGGCGCGGACCTGTTCGACGGCCTGTTCGCCGTCGGCGGCCTCGCCGACGACGGCGATGTCGGGCTCGGCCTCCAGGATCATCCGGAAGCCGGTGCGCAGCAGTGGCTGATCGTCGACCAGGATGACGCGGATCGTCATGGGCGGGTCTGCTCCAGTCGGTCGGGGGCGGCACCGTCCGGCGGCGCGGCGGTGTCGGTGGTGTTCGTGGCGGACAGGGGGATGCGCGCGAGGACCTCGAAGCCGTCCTGGGCCCGCGGTCCCGCGTACAGGCGTCCACCGTAGAGGGAGACCCTCTCACGCATGCCGAGCAGGCCGTGTCCGGTGCGGTCGCCGGTGGGTACGGTGGTGCCGCCTCGGCCGTCGTCGGCGACGCGCACCAGCAGTTCGCTGCGGCTGTAGCGCAGCAGCACCCTGGCCTCGGCGGGGCCGGCGTGCTTGAGCGTGTTCGTGAGGGCTTCCTGGACGATCCGGTAGGCCGCCAGGTCGATGCCCGGTGGGAGCTCGCAGGGGGCGCCTTCGAGGGACAGCTCGACCGGGAGCCCGGCCTCGCGGACCTGGGTGACCAGCGTGTCGAGTTGGTCCAGGCCCGGCTGGGGTGCGTTGTGGCCCTCGTTGGGGCCGCCGACGGCGTCGGTGGTGTCGCGCAGGATGCCCACCAGGCGGCGCATCTCGACCAGGGCGCCCCGGCCGGTCTGTTCGACCGCCGCCATCGCCTCCTTCGCCCGGTCCGGGTTGCGCGCGACCATGCGCTGCGCGGCGGACGCCTGCACGGTCATCACCGAGACGTGGTGCGCGACCACGTCGTGCAGTTCGCGGGCGATGCGACCGCGTTCCTCGGCGATCGCCGCGCGGGTGTCCGCTTCGCGGGTGCGCTCCAGGCGGTCGGCCCGGGCCTCCAGCTCGGCGGTGTAGGCGCGCCGGAATCCGACGCTGCGGGCGAAGGCCCAGACCGCGAACATCGCGGCCATGTTGGCGACCACGTCGAGGAAGACGATGTTGCTGTCGCGCAGCGCCAGCCACACGATGGTGGCGCTCTCGGTGAAGGCGAGCGCCGCCGCGGCGGGCACTCGGGAGCGGCCGATGGCGACCGCGTACAGCGCGACGATCTGCCCCAGTCCGGCCCCGGCGGACTCGTAGTGCGCGCCGGCCAGGATCAGCCCGGCGACGCTGACCCAGATCAGCACCCGCAGCGAGTGGGCCCCGCGCCACAGCAGTGGGACGGCGGTGAGCAACGCGAGCAGGATGCCCCAGATGTCCGGGTCGCGGACGTTGCGCATGCCCAGGTCGCGGAAGTACAGGCCGCCCACGGCGAACACCGACAGCAGCACCACCAGGGCCACGTCGAGCACGCCGGGGCGCGGCCACGGCTGGCGGGCGTCGCGGTCGAGTTCGTGGGCGATGTCGGCGAGGCAGGCGCGTGCTCGGGCGAGCCCGGGCAGGCCATCGCTGGGTCCGGGTCGGGCTGGGGTCCCGGCGGGGGTGTCCGGGTCGGGGGTCACGGCGCGCACACCCTTACGGTAGGGCCCCTGGCCGGGGCTTTTGACCCCCTGGGGGCCCGGTCTCGTCCCCTGGGAGGAGCGGTGGGCCGATCTCCTCCTCCGGAGGGAGTCGCGGTCCGTACTCAACGGTCTGGCGGGATGGGCAAGGGGATGCGGAGAACGCGAGGGACTTCCCTGAAGCCCTGGTCTTCCCGATCGCCAACACTGGACAACACACGGGGAACCCGGGAACGGGAACCTCGGGGCTGTACTACGGGGGTAGTACGGGGGTTCGGGCCCTTGGGTCCGGACGGAGCACGGCCGACCTCTCGGCGGTCACGGGGACGGGGGAAACCGCCGCCGGGAGGTCGAGCAGAACCGACGGGGAAGCAGTACGGGTCGGAGCACGGGGGCTCCGGCACGGGGGAATGGCAGTACACGGGGAAACGCAGTTGCACGGGGAAATGTAGTACCGGGGGAACGCAGTACGGGGGAAACACGGGGATGTGGGAGCGGGCGGGCCTTCGGGCCCGTCCGCTCCCACCCGTTTGTGCCCCCGGCGGCGGGTGGCCCGCCGCGCTCGACGGGCGCGGCGGCCGGCCGTTCGGGCTCAGCGGGCGACGCGGGCCCGGGCCAGTTCGCCCAGGAAGTCGAGGTCGACCTCTTCGAGGGATTCCACGACGGTGCGCGTCGGCGCGGGCGGGATCGGCGTCATGCTGGGCACCGCCAGGACCGCGCAGCCGGCCGCCTCGCCGGAGGCGATGCCGGTGGGTGAGTCCTCGACGACCACGCAGGCCCACGGGTGCGCGCCGAGCCGGCGGGCCGCGGTCAGGTACGGGTCGGGGTGCGGCTTGGTGCGGGCGATCTCGTCGCCGGCCAGGGTGAAGCGGAAGTGGTGGGCGCCGATCGAGGGCAGCACCGCGTCCACGATGACCCGTTGCGAGGCGGTGACCAGC
The DNA here is from genome assembly GCF_042754445.1 of Embleya sp. NPDC059213. Taxonomy (NCBI): domain Bacteria; kingdom Bacillati; phylum Actinomycetota; class Actinomycetes; order Kitasatosporales; family Streptomycetaceae; genus Embleya; species Embleya sp. NPDC059213. Next base: position 6,814 of record NZ_JBHZAV010000087.1, on the reverse strand, counting down.
GCGCCGGGCACGCCGGCCTCGTCGACCTCGGCGAGCAGCCGCTTGGCGCCGGGGCGCAGGTCCACGCCGTCGCGCAGCGCGGCGACCATGCCGGCGTTGATCCGGCGTTCGAGCTCGGCGGGCGCGACGTCGAGGCCGGAGACCGCGAGCAGGTAGGCGACGGCGGGCTCCATCGGGCTGCCGAGCAGGTGCTCGGCGTGTTGCGCGGTGAGGGTGAAGCCGAGGTCGGCCATCACGGCGGTCTCGGTGGCGAACCAGTTGCGTTCGGTGTCGACGAGGGTGCCGTCCATGTCGAACAGGACCGCCTCGAGGCCGTGGCCCGGGCGGATCCCGGGCGTGGTCGTGAGCGCTGCCGTCATCGTGTGGCCGCCTCTCCCCCGGTACGGGAAATCGTGGTGTGGATGAAGTTGGTGAATCTCCTCACGCGGGTTCTCCAGGAGGTTGCATCCACCGGTCGGCTCCGGTGGGTCCTCGATTGTGCGGCTCCGTCAGGCTTGGGGCAACCGCCGAACGGGGTCGTATACGGAAACGATGACCGAAGCGGTCACGGCGAGTGGGTCGGCCAGCTCGGCGATCGCGGATCGTAGTCGGGTGGGGTCGGTGTGCCAGGCGCTGGGGCCCATCGCCACCACGCCGGCGATCGCGGTGTGGTCGAGCGCCATGGTGAAGGTGACCCGCTCGCGCCGGCGCACGGTGAACCACGGCGCGAGTTTGGCGTCGATGCGCTCCTGCTTGTCCGGGTCGACCTGGAGCAGGTCGAGCGCGGGCACCAGTTGGGCCAGGTGTCCCGCGGTGGGTGCGACCACCACCAGGGCGCCGTCGGCGGCCAGGATGCGGTGCAGCTCGGGCGGGTTGCGGGGGGCGAACACGTTGAGCACCCGGGCCGCGGCGCCGGTGCGCACCGGCAGCGGACGCCACGCGTCGCACACCGCTGCGCCCAGTCGCGGGTGGGCGCGGGCGGCTCGGCGCAGCGCGTATTTGGAGATGTCCAGGGCCAGCCCGTACCGCTGGGGCTGGGTGTCGAGCACGCGGGCGAGGTGGTGTCCGGTGCCGGCGCCGACGTCGACGAGGGTTCCGGGCACCGCGTCGGCGCAGGCGGTGCCCAGTGCGTCGCCGATCGGGTCGTAGTGGCCGGCGCCGAGGAAGTCGACGCGGGCGGCGACCATGGCGGCGGTGTCGGCGGTGCCCACCGAGCCCGCTCCGGTGAGCAGGTTGACGTAGCCCTGTCGGGCGATGTCGAAGGTGTGTCCGGCGGCGCAGCGCAGGCCGGCGTCGGCCTGCGCGAGGTCCGCGCCGCAGTGCGGACAGGCGAGGGTTTCCACGACGTCGCCGAGCATGTGCCTCGTTCGTGCCGCCGGGGCGGCCGGGGCGGGTGGGCCCGGCCGTCGCCGGTATGGATGGGGTGGTGGGTCAGCGGGCGTTGAAGTAGTTCGCCTCGGGGTGGTGCAGCACGATCGCGTCGGTGGATTGTTCCGGGTGGAGCTGGAACTCCTCGGACAGTTCGACGCCGATTCGCTCCGGCTTCAGCAGCTCGGTGATCTTGGCCCGGTCCTCGAGGTCGGGGCAGGCGCCGTAGCCGAGCGAGAAGCGCGCGCCGCGGTAGTGCAGCTTGAGCATGCCGTCCAGGTCGCCGGGGTCTTCGCCGGCGAAGCCGAGTTCGGCGCGCACCCGGGCGTGCCAGTATTCGGCCAGGGCCTCGGCGAGTTGCACCGACAGGCCGTGCAGTTCGAGGTAGTCGCGGTAGGCGTTGTCGGCGAACAGCTTGGCGGTGGCGTCCGACAGGCGCGGGCCCATGGTGGCGATCTGGAAGCCGACCACGTCGATCTCGCCGGATTCCTCCGGGCGGAAGAAGTCGGCCAGGCACAGGTGCCGGTCGCGGCGCTGGCGCGGGAAGGTGAAGCGGGTGCGCTCGTTGCCGGCGTCGTCGAGCACGATCAGGTCGTCGCCCTTGGACACGCACGGGAAGTAGCCGTAGACCACGCCGGCGTCGAGCAGGTTGTCGGTGACGATCCGGTCGAGCCAGTAGCGCAGCCGGGGCCGGCCCTCGGTTTCGACCAGTTCCTCGTAGGAGGGCCCGTCGCCTCCGCGGGTGGGCTTGAGGCCCCATTGGCCCATGAAGGTGGCGCGCTCGTCCAGCCAGGACGCGTAGTCGTTGAGCTGGATGCCCTTGACCACTCGGTCGCCCCAGAACGGCGGGGTGGGTACCGGGTTGTCGGTCGCCACGTCCGAGCGGGTGGGCATGTCCTCGGGTTCGGTCTCGATCACCTTGGCGGCGGCCACCTTGCGCCGGCGCAGCGCGGGCAGTTCCGCGCCGGGCACGCCGCGCTTGACGCCCATCAGGGCGTCCATCAGGCGCAGGCCCTCGAAGGCGTCGCGGGCGTAGCGGACCTCGCCGGCGTAGATGTCGTAGAGGTCCTCTTCGACGTAGGCGCGGGTCAGGGCGGCGCCGCCGAGGATGACCGGGTAGCCGGCGGCCAGGCCGCGGGTGTTCAGCTCCTGGAGGTTTTCCTTCATGATCACGGTGGACTTGACCAGCAGGCCGGACATGCCGATCACGTCGGCGCGGTGTTCCTCGGCGGCTTCCAGGATGGCCGAGACGGGCTGCTTGATGCCGATGTTGACGACGTTGTAGCCGTTGTTCGACAGGATGATGTCGACCAGGTTCTTGCCGATGTCGTGCACGTCGCCCTTGACGGTGGCCAGCACGATGGTGCCCTTGCCGTCCTCGCCTTCGACCTTTTCGATGTGCGGTTCCAGGTGCGCGACGGCGGACTTCATCACCTCGGCGGACTGGAGGACGAAGGGCAACTGCATCTGGCCGGAGCCGAAGAGTTCGCCGACGACCTTCATGCCGGCCAGGAGGGTGTCGTTGATGATCACCAGTGCGCTGCGCTCGCGCAGGGCCTGGTCCAGGTCTTCTTCGAGGCCGGCCCGCTCGCCGTCGATGATCCGGCGCTCCAGTCGCTCGTCGAGCGGGAGGGCGGCCAGTTCCTGGGCGCGGGTGGCGCGCACCGACTTGGCGTCGACGCCCTCGAACAGTTCCAGGAAGCGCTGGAGCGGGTCGTAGCCTTCGCGGCGCCGGTCGTAGACCATGTCGAGGGCGACTTCGCGCTGCTCCTCGGGGATGCGCGCCATCGGCAGGATCTTGCTGGCGTGCACGATCGCCGAGTCGAGGCCGGCTTCGATGCATTCGTTGAGGAAGACCGAGTTGAGCACGATGCGTGCGGCCGGGTTGAGGCCGAAGGAGACGTTGGACAGGCCCAGGGTGGTCTGTACGTCGGGGTGGCGGCGCTTGATCTCGCGGATCGCCTCGATCGTCTCGATGCCGTCGCGCCGGGTCTCCTCCTGGCCGGTGCCGATCGGGAAGGTGAGCGCGTCGATGATGATGTCGGAGACCTTGATCCCCCACTCGCCGGTGAGGGCGGTGATCAGCCGCTCGGCGACTCGGACCTTCCATTCGGCGGTGCGGGCCTGGCCCTGTTCGTCGATGGTCAGCGCGACGACGGCGGCGCCGTGTTCCTTGACCAGCGGCATGATTCGGCGGAAGCGCGAGGTGGGGCCGTCGCCGTCCTCGTAGTTGACCGAGTTGACCACGGCGCGCCCGCCGAGGAGTTCCAGGCCGGCTTCGAGCACCTCGGGTTCGGTGGAGTCGAGCATGATCGGCAGGGTGGAGGCGGTGGCCAGGCGACCGGCCAGGGCCTTCATGTCGGCGACGCCGTCGCGACCGACGTAGTCGATGTTGAGGTCGAGCATGTGGGCGCCGTCGCGGGTCTGGTCGCGGGCGATGTCGAGGCAGTCGTCGTAGCGGCCTTCGAGCATGGCCTCGCGGAACGCCTTGGAGCCGTTGGCGTTGGTGCGCTCGCCGATGGACAGGTAGGACAGGTCCTGGCGGAAGGGCACCGATTGGTACAGCGACGCGGCGGCGGGTTCGTGCCGGGGGTTGCGGGGGGTGAGTTCGCGGCCGTGCACGCGCTCGACGACGGCCTTGAGGTGCGCGGGGGTGGTGCCGCAGCAGCCGCCGACCAGGGCCAGGCCGTATTCGCGGGTGAAGCTGTCGTGCGCGTCGGCCAGTTCCTGGGGGGTGAGCGGGTAGTGCGCGCCGTCCTTGGTCAGGATCGGCAGGCCGGCGTTGGGCATCGCGGTGACTCCGATGCCGGCGTGCTTGGCCAGGTGGCGCAGGTGTTCGCTCATCTCGACGGGGCCGGTGGCGCAGTTGAGCCCGATGAAGTCGATGCCCAGCGGTTCCAGGGCGGTCAGCGCGGCGCCGATCTCGGAGCCCATCAGCATGGCGCCGGTGGTCTCGACGGTGACCTGGGCGAAGATCGGCAGGTCGACGCCGGCCTTCTTCAGCGCCCGCTGCGAGCCGATGATCGAGGCTTTGGTCTGGAGCAGGTCCTGGCTGGTCTCGATGAGCAGGGCGTGCGCGCCGCCGTCGATCAGGCCGGCCGCGTTGATCTCGAACGCGTCGCGCAGCGTGGCGAAGGGCACGTGGCCCAGGCTGGGCAGCTTGGTGCCGGGGCCGATCGAGCCGAGCACCCAGCGCGGGCGGTCGGGGGTGGAGTAGCCGTCGGCCACTTCGCGGGCGATCCGGGCGCCGGCTTCGGCGAGCTCGTAGATGCGGTCCTGGATGTCGTACTCGCCCAGGTTGCCGAGGTTGGTGCCGAAGGTGTTGGTCTCGACGCAGTCCACGCCGACGTCGAAGTATTCCTTGTGCACGTTGCGCACGATGTCGGGACGCGTGACGTTGAGGACCTCGTTGCAGCCTTCGTGGCCCTGGAAGTCGTCCATGCTCGGGTCCTGGGCCTGGAGCATGGTTCCCATCGCTCCATCGGCGACGACGACGCGGGTGGCGAGGGCTTCACGAAGCTGCTGCGGGGTGGCTGTCATGGGAATGCGTCTCCGATGGGTGCGACGGCTGTCGGCTTGCCCGGGTCCGTCGAGACGGGTCGGGCCGGAGCGCCAGCTTAATGCGATCGGCGCGCACGGCCCGGTGGCGCGCGGGTGACGTCGCCCACTGGTCACCGGATGCTCACGTGTGTTCACCGGCGCGTTCGGGCCGTGTTTGCGGTTCGGTTGCCCGGTGGCGCCCGGATTTCACTGTGGGCGAAGTCGACGCGGGCGGGTCTGGTCGAGGGTGTCTCAACCCGTAATGTGGGGACCGTACAGCTCTCGCGGCCCCGGGGACGGGTGCCCGCGGCGCACGGATCCCGGCCCCGGCCGGAAGGAGGCACTGGGTGATCGAGCTCGACGACCTGCCCGAGCTGATCGACCCGGTCATGGTGGCCGCATTCGAGGGGTGGAACGACGCGGGCGATGCCGCTTCCGCCGCGATCGAGCACCTCGACCGGGTCTGGAAGGGCGAGGTGTTCGCGGCCCTGGATGCCGAGGACTACTACGACTTTCAGGTGAATCGTCCGACGATATGGCTGGATGGGGACACTCGGCGGATCACCTGGCCGACCACTCGGCTCTCGGTGGTCCGGCTGGCCGAGCCGCGCCGCGACCTGGTGCTGGTGCACGGCATAGAGCCGAATCTGCGCTGGCGTTCGTTCTGCAACGAACTCTTGGGCTTCGCACACGAGTTGGGCGTGGAGACGGTGGTCGTGCTGGGCGCGATGCTGGGCGATGCGCCGCACTCGCGGCCGGTCCCGGTCAACGGCACCACGTCGGACCCGGTGGTGGCCGCGAACGTGGGTCTGGAGCAGTCCCGGTACGAGGGGCCCACGGGCATCGTGGGCGTGTTCCAGGAGGCCTGCGCGCACGCGGGCATGCCGGCGTTGACGTTTTGGGCGTCGGTGCCGCACTACGTGGCGCAGCCGCCCTCGCCGAAGGCCACGCTGGCGCTGTTGCGCAAGCTGGAGGACTTCCTGGACCTGACCGTGCCGATGGGCGAATTGGCCGAGGACGCGCGGGCCTGGCAGGTGGGGGTGGATCAGCTCGCGGCCGAGGACACCGAGGTCGCCGAGTACGTGCGCTCGCTGGAGGCCGCGCGCGACACCGAGGACCTGCCCGAGGCGTCCGGCGATGCGATCGCGGCCGAGTTCGAGCGGTATCTCAAGCGCAAGGGTGATCAGCCCGAGGGGTGATCGGCGCGACGCGACGCCGGCGCCTCGGGGCGTGGCGTCGGGTGCTCAGGCCGGGCGGCGCAGTTGCAGTGTGGAGAGCGGGATGAAGCCGCCGGGGCCCGGCTCGGCGGCGGCGTCGGGGCCGGCGAGGCGGCGCAGCATGGCCAGGGCGATGCGTTCGCCCTGGGCCTTGGCCCGTTCCGCGCGCGGTCCGGCGAAGCCGCCGTCGACACTGGCCCGCCAGAGCTGGACCCAGCGGCCGAAGTGTCGGGCGGTCAGCGGTTCGGCCCGGTGCAGCACGCGATGCACGGCGAGCGCGTCGCCGCGGTAGTCGGCGGTGCGCAACAGGGCGCGTTCCCAGAAGTCGGTGATCCGGGGCAGGTGTGCGGCCAGGTCGGTGCCGGCGATCTCGGTGAAGTAGGCGCCGATGACCGGGTCGGCGAAGGCCGCGCCGTAGAAGCGGCGGAGCAGGGTGTCCAGGTCGGCGCGGGTGGTGATGTCGGCGCGCCCGGCGGCGGGCGGCGCGATGCCCGCGGGTGGCGCGTCCGGGTCGAGGGTCGGCTGCGGTATGAGGTCCATCGGTGCTCGCCGTTCGCCGTGCATGTGGGCCACCTTACGGCGCGGGCGGCGGGGGCGACCCGGGCCGAACGGCCCGGGCGGGGGGGGGGGGGGGGCGCCCCCCCCCCCGCCCAGGGCGGACCCGCCCGGCCCCCCGCCGGGCAGCCGGGGACGTGGGTGGGTTTGTTTAA